>JAVVPF010000001.1 GCA_036655895.1 Cloacibacillus sp.
TGGTAAAGAATGCGAAAGATATGGCTAGGATTGATGTTAATGGGCTTAACGATAATAACATTGCTGACCGCTGGAATGGCCTCTTGGGGCGCTACAGGGAAGATAGAACTGCGGCCGAAGGGGTATCAGCTCCAGAATGAGGCCTATGTTGTGCCTGTTGCCGATGGGCGCGATACGGTGGAGATGATAGAAACACAAAATGCCGAACTAGGAGCCCTCAGAAGGCATATAACTGTGCAGGACGGGATAGTTGATGCCATTAGCTCGGATATTGTGGCTCTGGAGGCCTCTGTGGCGGCTGAACGTGAAGCATGGGAGTCAGGTGTTGAGAAGCTGCAGAAGGCAAACAAGAGGCTGCGCTCTCCGTGGTCGCTAGGGATATTTGGCGGGTATGACGCTGTTGGCAGGGAATTTTGTATAGGTGCGGGGATTACGTATTCGTTCCTTAGGTTTTGAAAATGTTACTATAAAAATAGCTATAAATGGAATTCAATCTTATTTTAGTTAGTAATAGCATAGGTCTATTGTTGGAGTTCGATTCTCCGCGTCTCCACCAGACTTTATATCGAGCGCAGGCTCGTTGACATATTCCCCTCGTAAGAGGGGAATTTTTATTGCAGGCCTCAAAGTGTGCGCCGCACGCCAAATCTCTGTAAAATATACCTCAGCTCTCTAGCATTCCAATTAGTTTTATGTCATACTTAAATACGCACTTTATTGAAAGTCGGAGGTGACGGGGCGGCGCCCCTGTTATGAAGAAAGAGAATAAAATATTGATAATCGACTGCGGATCGCAGTATACGCAGCTTATTGCCCGCCGAGTGCGCGAGCTTGGCGTTTATAGTGAGATACTTTTTTGGGACTCGCCCGCTGAAAAGCTCATGGAGGCGGCTCCGTCTGGGATAATAATTTCCGGCGGCCCGCGCAGCGTGCTTGACGCCGACGCTCCGTGCGTGCCGATGGAACTGTTTGAGACGGGCGTTCCTGTGCTTGGCATCTGCTACGGTATGCAGCTGCTCGCCCATCAGTTTGGAGGCGCGGTCGAACGCGGCGAGTCCGCGGAATACGGGCGCGCCGAGGTGCTTGTCGACAAGGGTGCGCTCTTTGGCCGCATAAAAGACGAGAAGGCGCTTCAGGTGTGGATGAGCCACTGGGACGAAGTGAAATCGCTTCCTGCCGGCTTTAAGGTGACGGCGCGCAGTGAAAGCGGAGCTATGGCCGGTTTTGAATCTCCCGATGGCAAGGTCTTTGCCTTGCAGTTTCATCCAGAGGTCGCGCACACGCCGAAGGGACAGGATATACTTGCCGCGTTTGTATTTGATATATGCGGATGTGTGGCCGACTGGACGCTTGGCAGCGAATGGATAGAGCGCGAAATAGAAAAGATACGTTCAAAGGTCGGAAATGGGACTGTCATCTGCGGGCTCTCCGGCGGCGTCGATTCAACCGTGTCGGCCGTCATTACGCAGAGGGCGGTAGGACCTCAGCTTCACTGCATTTTCGTTGATCACGGGATGCTGCGCAAGGACGAGGGAAAACAGGTGATGGAGACCTACCGTTCGCTCAATCTTAATGTACATTATGTTGACGCCGCGGATAAATTTCTTACGGCCCTTGACGGCGTCACGGAACCGGAACGCAAGCGCAAGATAATCGGAGAACTCTTTATCAGGGTCTTTGAAGAGGAGGCGCGCCGTCTTGGCGGCTCCGACTGGCTGCTGCAGGGTACCATCTATCCGGACGTCGTTGAAAGCGGACACGGCGGCGGCGGCGTCATAAAGAGCCATCACAACGTGGGCGGACTTCCCGACGATATGAAGATGGGGCTGCTTGAACCGCTGCGCGACCTTTTTAAGGACGAGGTGCGCCGCGTTGGGCGTACGCTCGGCATCGCGCCGCATTTTCTCGGACGCCATCCCTTCCCCGGCCCCGGACTTGCAGTCCGCTGCCTCGGCGAGCTGAAAAAAGAACGCCTTGACGTCCTTCGTGAGGCGGACGCCATCTTTATTGAAGAGATACGCAAAGCTGGCCTCTACGACGATATATGGCAGGCCTTCTGCGCGCTGCTTCCCGTGCGCAGCGTAGGCGTCGTGGGCGACGTGCGCACCTACGGCGAAACGATAGCGCTGCGCGCCGTATCGTCGCTTGACGCGATGACCGCGGAATGGTCGCGGATGCCTTATGAACTGCTCGACACCGTTTCGCGCAGGATCTGCAACGAGGTGCCGCAGGTCAACAGAGTGGTGCTCGACGTTACGTCAAAACCGCCGGCAACTATTGAATGGGAATGACGGCGTCGTCGGAAAGCGACGGTGTTTTGATTGACTAAAGCGAGGTATATAGCGGCCGCCCAGAAAATACGTTCAAGCGTCGTGCCGTTCGTCGTGCTCTTTGCATTTTTTATGGCGATATCGTGGTATCTGATAAAGCCGCTTGCGATACCGCTGCTTTGGTCGATGTTGTTTTCCTATTTCGCCTATCCGCTCTTTAAATTTCTGCACGAGAGGCTTTTTTCCGGCAGATATAAAAATATCGCGGCGGCCATAAGCACCGGAGTTATTCTGGTCTTTATCGCGCTGCCGCTTCTTTTGCTTAGCATATTTGTTACAAAAGAGGCCGTCCGCATCAGCCGTCAGTTGGTGGAAAGCGGCATCCTTACCGGCTCATACCGCGAGATATTGGTGAATATCAAGGGGCTGCCTATTTTCGGCGGCTTTGTCAATGAGCTTGACCTCATTACGGAACTGCCAGTCGTCGATTCGCTCATACGCGACAGCGCGCGCATAGTCACCTCTTTTCTTACCATTGTCTCAAGCCAAGTGCTGGAGAGCCTCTTGAAGCTTCTCTTTATAATAATGATAGTGGCTATCACCTCCTTCTTTCTTGTCCGCGACGGAAAGAGCATGATAAATTACATCTCTGATCTGCTGCCGCTGCGAGATGAGGAGCGCGGCGCTTTCGTGCGCCGCACCGCCGTGATGCTTCGCGCCGTCGTCTGCGGCATCATTATGACGGCCGCCGTCCAGGGAACTTTGGGCGGCTTGGGCTGGTGGTATGTCGGGCTTTCGCACCCGGTATTCTTTGGTTTCTGCATGTTCATGACGGCGATGATACCGTTCGTAGGCACGCCTTCTATCTGGATACCGGGCGCAGGCGTGCTGTTTTTGCAGGGAATGTACATGGAGAGCTTCGTGCTCTTTATGTGGGGCCTTTGCGTCGTAAGTTCCATAGATAATTTTATAAAGCCCATCTTTATCTCTGAGGGCAGCAAAATACACATGCTCATTATTTTTATAGGTCTGTTTGGCGGCCTCTACGCCTGGGGGTTCCTCGGCGTCTTCGTAGGGCCGCTCATACTTTCGCTTGCGCTCTTCGTGCTTGACATCTATCACAGCATCGTTGCGGCGCGCTGCGACGACGGCGGGGAAGATGATGAATGATACGGATATTTTCTGTCTGCGGCTATAAAAACAGCGGCAAGACGACGCTCTGCCGCGCGCTTTTGAAAGAACTTGCGCTTATGGGAGTACGCGTGGGCTACATCAAACGGACCTCCGAAGAGATAATGGAGACGCGCGCTACGGACACAGCGTCCGTTCTGGCGATGGGGATAACCTCCGCGCTCTGGGGGCAGGACGGCCTTCGCGTCGAAGAGGGCGACGGTGTGGAACTCACGCCAGAGCACATAGTGGCGCGCTATTTTCCAGACGCAGAGATAGTCATTATTGAGGGCGGGAAGAGGCTTAATCTTCCGAAGATCTGGGTGGAAAATGAAGAGCCTAGAAATGGTGTAGACGGGGTGTTTATGGTCTACGACCGCGCCGCCGCGGGCGACGGGAAACTGCGTTTTGGCGCGGGCGACGAGCCGCTGATGGCTCAAAAACTTGCCGCCTCTGTTCGCGGGAAATTTTATCGCAGCTCAAAGATATATATCGGCGACCGCGCTCTGCCGATGAAAGATTTTATTGCGGATTTCGTGCGCGGAGCGGTGCTTGGTATGCTGGCCTCTTTGAAGGGCGGCAAAGACCCGAAGGCTCCGATTAGGATATATCTGGACGGCGATAAAAAAGAGTGACGTGTAAAAACCTAGCGGCGATCAATGATATCCGCAATAAAGAACGGCCCCGCGTAAAAGCGTGGCCGTTTGCGTTTTAGCCGCGCTGCAAAATAGCGCAGGAAAATGGTTGCGCAGTTGAGATTGATTGTGTTAAAGTAAGCATGTGTACTCTTGTAAGGTTGGCAGCTCTTTTGACGATAAGGATAAAAGAGATGGAAGGACTTGCTCTTGTATGAAAAAACGCTCCGCCGCCTTGTTGCTTGTTTTTTTGTTTTGCCTTTTAGCATCGCCGCTCTATGCGGCCCCCCCAAAAAACCTCTCCCTCTCCACGGAGGAGATGGAATATTTTCAACAAAAAAAGGTGCTGCGCGTTTCTATGCTGGAGGACTGGAGACCGTTTTCCTTTCGTGACGCGAAGGGCCGTTGGTATGGACTTCCGGCCGCCATCATAGAGCGTCTTGCGAAGGCCGCCTCTGTTTCGGTCGATTTCGTTCCGGCCCGCAGCTACGCCCAGTCTCTTGAACAGCTTCGCGCCGGCTCCGTTGACATGGCCGGGGTGCTGATGCTCTATCCTACTGAGTCAACACAGACCGCCGCACGCGGCATAGTGCCGGTATGTCACTATCTCACCTCGCAGACGATGCTGCTCATGCATAAAGACGCCGAGCGGGCGCCAAGCGCTGTAAACCGCTTGGCCGACGTGAGCGGACGCATCGGCTACACTCACAACAAAAAAAATCCTACCGTTTTTTACGAGACAATGGAAGAATGTCTGGACGCAGTGCGGAGCAGGCAGGCGGATATCGCGGCCTGTGATTTTTTCACAGGCTCCTATATGATGCGGCAGTACAAATCGCGCGAACTCATCTCCATACCCACCGTCGTAATGATGGAATTCTGGATGGGCGTGCTGCCGGGAACCGACGCAAGGCTTGCCTCTGCGCTTGTTAAAACGGTGGCGAGCTTCCCACGGAGAGATTTTAACAACGCGCTTGTCTTGGGGCAGATGCTTGCCGAAAAGGCCCCTCTAGATTTTATATATTCCTATCCTTTTGAGATACTGTGCTTTGGCGCGTCTGTCATGTTCGTCATAATCCTATGCCTTGCAACCTATACGAAAGTGCACGTGAGGCAGCATCAGCTCCTTCAGGGCTATGAGGAAAGCTACAGGCTGCTTGCCGACACCTTTGGCGAAGCGGGGATAGAATATGACTATCTCAACGACCGCCTCACGGTCTTTGGCAAAAAGTCGAACCTTGACATCGACGACGTTGTTGATGATTTCAAAGACAAGCTGAAAAACAACAATATCCGCCTTTCGCTGACGCCCGAACAGTTTGAGTCGCTTTTGCACGACGGCGCGGCCGGAAAATCTTTCAGCGCCGAATTTGAATGCGGCGTCAAATCCGGCGGCTGGATATGGTACAAACTCATCTATACCGTCATCTGCACGACGGAATCGCACAGCCGCCCGACGCGTCTTGTCGGCTGTCTTACGAACATTGACATAGAACACGCGGAGAGGGAGCGGCTGCTTGAGCTAAGTTCAAACGATCCGCTGACGAAGCTGTACAACAGACGCACAGGGGAAAAGCTCGTCAGCAATCGTCTGAAAGAGGCGGGCGACGCGCTCTCGGGGCTTTTCATAATGGTCGATATAGACTATTTTAAAAATTTCAACGACGAGCGAGGCCATCTATGCGGCGACGGCGTGCTGCGAGCCTTCGCCGACGCGGCGCGCGAATGTTTTTCCAGCGACTCAATCCTCTGCCGCTGGGGCGGAGACGAATTTTTCTTTTTCCTGCCAGAAGAGGAACGAAACGGCATAGAGCCGCTCGTCCGGCGCATAGACCTGCTTCGTGAAAAGCTGCGGTGCTATTGCTATCAAGGCGACGCCTGCCCCGCCTCCATCAGCGTGGGCGCGGTAAGGGCATATCCCGGATGCAGCTTTGAAACGCTCTTTGAAGAGGCGGACAAGGCGCTCTACCTTGCGAAAAAGAATGGCAGAAACAGGCTCTGTTTTGCGGACGGGACGGGCGCAGGACCGGACGCGGAAAACGGGGGCGGGCGCAGCTGATGTCGCGCGGGGAAAGCGAGCGCCAGCTCTTCGGCTCAGGCCTCTACGAATACGCTTTTATTCCTGTGCCGCAACAGCAGCGCAAAAATTCTACGGGGCTTTTTTATGTGCTGGCCGGATACACCAGCGCGCTTTCATGTCTTGTGCTTGGCGCGAAACTCGGCGCCGCGATGCCGTTCTGGCAGGCGGTGGGCGCCTGTTTTGTCGGAGACGTTATGCTCATCATGCTAGGGGCCGGCATGGGGATACTATCTGCGCGCAGCGGCTGGTCGACGGCCTTTCTTGCAAGAGAGGAGCTAGGGCAGGCCGCCTCCGTCATTTTTTCTCTGCTCATCATCACATGCAGCATCTTCTGGATAGGCTTTAACGGAAAATGTTTCTCTTCCATGCTGATCGCGGTATTCCCTGAGTGGCGCCTTCCCGAATCTGTGACGTCGCTCATCGTGATCGCCCTTTGGGCGGCCTCCGCCTCCGGCGGCTGGCGCACTCTGGAGATGGCGAGCCGCGTCGTCGTTCCGTGCTCACTAGTTCTGCTCTTCTACACGATGTTTCTGCTTGCAAAACAGATGGACGGCGCCGCGTTTTTGAACGCCGCGCCGGTCAACGCCCCAGTGACCTTTGCCGCGGCCTCCACAGCGGTCATCGGAAACTTTATCTTCGGGTGCATCATCACGCCTGATACCTGCCGTTTCGCCCGCTCCTCCAGATCTGTCGTCGCAGTCTGCTCAAGCGGCTACGCGCTAGGCCTTTTTTTGTTTAACGTCTGCGGCGTAGTGCTTGCGAAAGCGGGCGGTTTTGACGACGTCACGCGCTGCGCCTCCGCACTTTCGCTCCTCGTTCCGCTCTTGCTTTGCTCTATATTCTGTCTTGGGACGACGCAAAACATCAACATATACGGAGGCAGTCTCGCGCTGCAAAATATTTTTCGCGGGACGGCGCTTGAAGGCAACGTCTCTCACAGAGTCTCAGTCTATCTTATAGCGGGGTTTGCGTCGGCAATCGCCGTCTCAGGCGTCACCGCAAGCCTGCTTTCGATGGTCTCATATTTTTCCATCCTGATGGTGCCGCTGCCGGCCATGCTCTTTTGTGAGGCGCTGTTTTTCCGCGGCAGAAAAAAGACACCGGGCTTTCAGATGCGTGCGGCCGCCGTGTGGGGGACGGGAAGCTTCGTCGGCTATATTCTTCTGCACAGCGGCGTGGCGGCCGTTCCCTTCTGGGAACTGCTTTGGACCGGCCTCTTGTATATTTGGTCCGACCGTTTGAGGCTGCTGCAAAAAATCTAAGAAAACACTGTTTTATATGTTGAAATGCCGTATTTATTGTTTATATGCCCAAATCACGGCGCTTAATTAGGTTGCTTATTGTCGCTGTTGCGGATATAATAATTGACTGATTCGACGGATCGTCGATAAATAAAAACACCTTCAAGGGGGTCGCTTCAACAATGAATATTTTAGCCATTGTAGGAGGAATAGGAGTAATTGCACTGCTCTACGCCGTATACGCGTCGAACAAGATCAATAGTTTTACGATTGAGAACGAACGCGTTCGCGAGCTGTCGCATATCATTCAAAGCGGAGCAATGGCATTTCTCTACAGAGAGTACAAGGCTCTCGTTCCTTTCGTCATTATCGTAGCCGCGCTGCTGGCCTGGAAAATCAGCGTTCCCAGCGCAATCTGTTTCGTAGTTGGTGCTCTTTGCAGCGCCTTTACCGGATATGTCGGCATGAAGGTCGCCACAAAATCCAACGGTAAGACCGCGTCAGCCGCTATGCACGGCATGAACCAGGCGCTTACGGTCGCCTTCACGGGCGGCAGCGTCATGGGTATGACCGTCGTAGGCGTCGGCCTTATCGGCGTAGTCGCAATGTTCTTCCTCTTCCACAACGCTGAAGTCATCACCTCGTTCGGCTTCGGCGCAAGCTCCATCGCGCTCTTCGCGCGCGTCGGCGGCGGCATCTACACCAAGGCTGCCGACGTAGGCGCAGACCTCGTAGGCAAGGTTGAGGCCGGCATTCCCGAAGACGACCCGCGCAACCCCGCCGTCATCGCTGACAACGTAGGCGACAACGTAGGCGACATCGCTGGCATGGGTGCGGACCTTTTTGAGTCATACGTCAACTCCATCATCGCCGCAATGGCGATCGGCGTGGTAGCCTTTGAAGTGGCCGGAGTCGTTTACCCGCTCCTGCTCGCCGCGATAGGCATCATCGCCTCTATACTCGGCACATTCTTCGTCCGCGTCAAAGAGGGCGGCGACCCTGCGAAAGCGCTTCGCTACGGCCTCGGTTCAACAGGTATCTTCATGATAATAGGAACATTCTTCCTCACAAGATGGATATTCGCAGACCTCACCCTCTTCTATGCGGTCGTCTCCGGCGTCGTCTCCGGCATCCTTATCGGAGCCGCGACTGAATACTACACATCCGGCGACTATCCCAGCGTAAAAGAAATAGCCGCAGCCTCAGAAACCGGAGCCGCGACAAACATCCTGGCCGGACTCAGCGTCGGCATGAAATCAACTGCTATCCCCGTAATACTGGTCTGCTGCGCCATCATTGCCGGCGTCTACTTCGGCGGCCTTTATGGAATAGCCTGCGCGGCCGTTGGCATGCTTGCCATCACAGGCATGGCGCTTTCAGTTGACGCATACGGCCCCATCGCGGACAACGCGGGCGGCATCGCCGAGATGGCGGACCTTCCTGAGGAAGTCCGCGTCATCACAGACAGACTTGACGCCGTAGGCAACACGACGGCGGCAGTCGGCAAAGGCCTCGCCATTGGATCCGCGGCGCTCACAGCCCTTGCGCTCTTCGTCGCGTACGCCTCCGCTACGCGTCTTCAGGTCATCGACCTCAGAGACCCGTACGTAATGGTCGGCCTCTTCCTCGGCGGTCTGCTTCCCTTCGTCTTCAGCGCGCTTTCAATACAGGCTGTCAGCCGCGCCGCTGAAAAGATGATAGAAGAAGTTCGCCGTCAGTTCCGTGAGATCCCCGGAATCATGGAGGGTACAGGCAAGCCTGAGTACGAACGCTGCGTAGACATCTCCACGGCGGCGGCTCTCCATGAAATGATCCTTCCCGGACTTATGGCGGTCATCGCCCCCGTCCTCGTCGGATTCCTGCTCGGCCCCGCAGCTCTTGGCGGACTTCTCGGCGGTTCCATAGTCACGGGCGTCATGATGGCTATATTCATGTCAAACGCCGGCGGCGCTTGGGACAACGCGAAGAAATACATTGAGTCCGGCAACTTCGGCGGCAAAGGCACACCGGCGCACGGCGCAGCCGTCGTAGGCGACACCGTAGGCGACCCGTTCAAGGATACAGCCGGCCCCAGCCTCAACATCCTCATCAAGCTGATGTCGGTCGTTGCGACAGTTCTTGCTCCGCTCTTTGCGCTATAACGCAATAAAAACAGAAAAAATGTGATAATAGTTTAGAGGGAGAGACAGATACGATCTCCCTCTAAATTTCTTTATCGAAACGGGGAGAGCCATGGCCGCTGACGAAATACATGAAATAAAATCCAGGCTTGACATCGTTGAGATCGTCGCTGAATATGTAAAATTGAAAAAAAATGGGCAGACCTTCTGGGGCTGCTGTCCGTTTCATAATGAAAAGACGCCCTCGTTCAGCGTATCGCCTCAGAGGCAGTCCTTTCACTGTTTCGGCTGCGGAAAGGGCGGAGATATTTTCACCTTCATAATGGAGATGGAACATCTCGAATTTAAAGAGGCGCTTGAAAAGCTCGCAGAACGCGCCGGAGTTACGATCACAAGACGCGCGGAAAGGCCGAAGACGGCGGCGCTGGACATAGGCGCGGCGGCGCTCGAATATTTCCAAACGTCGCTTACGGGCGCGGGCGGAGAGGCCGCAAGAAGTTATCTTGAGCGCAGAAAGCTCACGCCGGAGGAGTGCGCCAGATTTGAAATAGGCTGGTCGCCTACCTCGTGGGATGGGCTGGTGCGCGCGCTGCAAAGAAAAGGCTTCACCGGGCCGCAGCTTGCGGAAAGCGGGCTTGCCTCGCCTGGACGCGACGGAGGATATTTCGACCGTTTCCGCGGTAGGGTCATCTTTCCCATCCGCGCCATAACGGGAAGGCTCGTCGGTTTCGGCGGCAGGATACTTGACGGTGAAGGCGCAAAATATTTGAACAGCCCGGAAAGCAGGCTCTTTAACAAAAGGCACAACCTCTACCTGCTTGATAAGGCAAAGACTGCTATGAATGCTAAAGGGTGCGCGATACTTGTCGAAGGATACATGGACGCGATACGCGCGCATCTTTTTGGATATACAAACGCGGCGGCCTCATTGGGGACCGCCCTTACAAATGAACAGGCGTCATTGATAAAACGGATGACCGGACTCTGTTATGTGTGCTATGATTCAGATTCCGCCGGACAGGAGGCGGCGCTTAAGGCAATGTACATTCTCCACGCCGAGGGCGTCACGGCCAAAAGAGTTCTCTGGCAGGGCGGAAAAGACCCTGATGAAATACTCCTGCTTCCAAACGGCGTCGAGCTCTTTGAAAACGCAATAAAAAACGCGCTTCCGCTTCCGCTCTTTCACGCGCAGCTGCGGCGCGAGGCGTTAAAAGATCCTCTTAGAGCGCCTGAGGCAAGACGTGACCTCTTCGACGGCCTCTCCACGCTATCCGTCTTTGACGTAATGCCGTACATGGACGAGCTTAGCGCGGCGCTTTCGGTCTTCCCGCACGAAATGCAGCGAATGATCGAGGAACAGAGAAAGTCCGGCGGGGGAGAGCGCGTCCTGGAACGCCCGCGCTATTTCACGAACGACGAGGAACCAAACGCGCAGTCTGAGCCGGTGCAGTTCGGAGACGACCTTGAATATATGCTGTGCAGCCTGCTCTGGGGAAGGGGCGAGCTCCGCTCCGAATATGACGCGGAAGAGATAATGCGCTATATAAAGGACCCCGGCGTGCAGAATATAGTTTTCGCGCTTTTGGGAGGCGAAGAGCCCTCCGATATGGAGCGGCGATGGCAGCAGATGGGGGACCGGACGGGGCTTCAGATAATCGCAAGAGGCGACGGCCTGCTCTCAAAAGAGGGCATCATAGATGAAACCGCCTCGAAATTGATAGAAACGATGCGTCAGAATTTTTTAAAGAGAAAAATCTCCTCTTACGTAAAAAAGATAAAGGTCGGAGCCATCTCCGAAGAGGAATACAGCGATTATCTAAAATACAACAGATTATTAAAAGGAGGGAACATTAAGGCATGAAAAAAACAAAGGTAAAAAAAGAAGAAGCAATGCCGAAAGAGAAGTCCCCTGTCAATGAGAAGATGCCGGAGATGTTAGAAAACGACCCTGCGGTGGAAGAGCAGGAAAACGATGTTGAGGTCATTGAAGACGCGGATATCGAAAAAATAAATCTTGAAGACGAACCGGTGATCGACGAACCGGACCTGCTTGACGCGATAGCTCCCATCGACGACCCTGAGCCCATTCCGCAGGCCGTAGCCGGAGACGATCCTGAAAGCGCCGACTACAGCGCCTACATAGACAACGTCCGCGACCTCCTTCACGAAGGCAGGGAAAAAGGCTTCGTCACCTACGAAGATATAGAAAAGAGGATGCCGAAAGACTTCCTTACTGCAGACATACTCGACAACCTCTACATGAACCTCATGGAGCTGGGAGTCGACGTGCTCGACGAACCGAAGACCAAAGTAGAGCCCGGAGACGGAGAGACGGCGCTTCCCACTTCCGCGAACACGGAGGATATGGGCGACCTCGAAGACCTTCCGCTCTCCGACCCTGTGCGTATGTACCTGAGAGAGATAGGCAAAATACCGCTGCTCACCTCGGAGGACGAAGTCTCCCTTGCGAAGGGGGTAGAGGCGGGCGACGTTGCAAGCAAAGACGCGCTCGTTGAGGCAAACCTCCGCCTCGTCGTAAGCATCGCAAAAAAATATATCGGACGCGGAATGCTCTTTCTCGACCTCATTCAGGAGGGCAACCTGGGACTTATCCGCGCGGTCGAGAAGTTCGACTATCACAAAGGATATAAATTCAGCACATACGCCACGTGGTGGATACGCCAGGCGATAACGAGAGCAATAGCTGACCAGGCGAGGACCATCCGCATCCCGGTCCACATGGTAGAGACTATCAACAAACTGATACGCGTATCGCGCCAGTTGGTCCAGAGGCTGGGACGCGAACCAACAGCAGAAGAAATTGCGGCCGGCATGGAGATACCGTCCGACAGAGTGGAAGAGATCCAGCGCATTGCGCAGGAGCCGGTCTCGCTTGAAACCCCTATCGGCGAGGAAGAGGACAGCCAGCTCGGCGACTTCCTCGAAGACAAAGACCTGCCAAGCCCGGAAGAGGCGGCGGCAAGCCAAATACTGCGCGAACAGCTCGACGAAATGCTCGACGACCTCACCGACCGCGAACGCGAAGTGCTTCGCCTGCGCTTCGGCCTTGAGGACGGACACGCCCACACGCTTGAAGAGGTGGGACGCCGTTTCGGAGTAACGCGCGAACGCATCAGGCAGATAGAGGCCAAGGCGCTGCGCAAACTGAGGCACCCAAGCCGCAGCAAGAAACTTAAAGACTTCCTCGAATAAAACATAATGACAAAAGGCATCCGTGCGTCAGCCGGATGCCTTTTTAAGAAGCTTCATAAATATTGCGCTTAGTAAGATAAAGCATTATACTTCTTCAAAAGCGCACTTTTAAGCGTTGGGGACGGATTTACATGAGAATAGATAAATATTTAAAATTATCACGGCTGATAAAGCGCAGGACTGTAGCTCAGGAAATGGCCGAAGTGGGAGCCGTCCGCATCTGCGGCCGCCAGTGCAAGCCGGCCTCTGAAGTGAAGCGTGGCGACGTCGTTGAGATAGCTTATCCGCGCCGCATCCTCACCATCAAAGTCGAAACGGCGGAGGAGCAGGAGCTGAAACATGGAGTTCCCGCCTACAGCGTCGTTGAGGAGAAAGAGGCGGACAAGAGTGAAAGGCCCTGGTAGCCAGCGGCATTTTTTATCAAGGAGGAATAATGATGGCACGTATTGAGAATATCCACGCCAGAGAGATATTGGACTCCCGGGGTTATCCCACGGTAGAGGTCGAAGTGAGGCTCGACTCCGGCACAATAGGCGGCGCGAGCGTGCCGTGCGGCGCGTCGACGGGAAGGTACGAAGCCTTTGAATTAAGAGACAAAGACAACGGCCGCTACGGCGGACGCGGGGTCCAGAAGGCGGTCAAAAATATAAACGAGGCCATAGCTCCCGCGCTTAAAGGCGTAGACCCGTCGGAACAGGCTCTGGCCGACGGCATAATGACGGAGCTTGACGGCACGATGCACAAGGTGCGTCTTGGCGCAAACGCCATACTCGCGGTCTCCCTGGCCTGCGCGCGCGCCGCGTCCAATGAGCTTGTCATCCCGCTTTGGCGCTACCTCGGAGGGCTCAACGCCTCTTTGATGCCCGTGCCTATGATGAACATAGTAAACGGCGGAGCGCACGCCGACAATAACATCAACATCCAGGAATTTCTCATCGTACCGCACGGAGCGCCCTCCTTCTCCGAATCCCTGAGAATGGGTTCTGAGACCTACCACGCGCTGAAAGCGATCCTAGCGCGCGGCGGCAAGCCGACCGGCACGGGAGACGAAGGCGGCTTTGCCTGCGATTTCCGCGACCCGGACGAAATACTCGACACTATAATGCTTGCCATCAGAGAGGCCGGCTACCAGCCCGGAAAAGAGATCTCAATAGGGCTCGACGTGGCGGCGACGCAGTTCCTAAAGGACGGCGCCTACTGCTTCCCCGATGTCAAATGCCGATACACATCGGGCGACCTCATCGACATGTATGAAAACATTTGCTCAAAGTATCCCATCATCTCGATAGAAGACGGACTTGCCGAAGACGACTGGCAGGGCTGGGTCTCGCTCACGGAGCGCCTCGGCAAAAAGATACAGCTCATAGGCGATGACCTCTTTGTGACGCACACCGACAGGCTCAAAATGGGCGTTGAAAAGGGCGCGGCAAACTCCATACTGATAAAGCCGAACCAGATAGGCACTCTTACGGAAACTCTCAACGTGGCCGAGCTTGCCGCGCGTTCCGGATACAATATCATCATATCGCACCGGTCGGGTGAAACCTCCGACTCGTTCATCGCTGACCTTGCGGTGGCGACCGGCGCGGGACAGATAAAGGCCGGTTCTCCGCACGGCATGGACAGAGTAAGGAAGTACAACAGGCTGATACGCATAGAAGAAGCTCTTGGAAAGCGCGCCGTCTTTGCCGGCAAGCCTTCCTTGAGGGGATAGAGGAAGAATAATGAGGGTAGCGGAACCAACTGTAGAAAGACTGATCCAGTACTATCGCCTGCTCACGCTGATGAAGGAAGAGGGGCGCAAAGTCGTTTCGTCGCTTCAGATGGGCGAGATGCTTGGAATAAAGGCAAGTCAGGTGAGGAAAGACCTTTCCTATTTCGGAGAGATAGGAAAGCGCGGCGTTGGTTATCATGTGAATCGTCTCTGCGCGCACATCGAAAACATACTTTCATCTCCGCGCGTCTGGCACGTGGCGCTCGTAGGCGTCGGCAACCTTGGAACGGCGCTCATGGGACACACGGCCTTTCAGAGCTACAAGTTCACTGTAGAGGCGCTCTTTGACGTCGACCCTGACAAGGTCGGCAAAAAGCTGATGGGCGTCGAGTGCTTCCACACCGACGACATCGCCGCTGTAATGGAAGAAAAAAATATCGAGGTGCTGCTGCTGGCAGTTCCCGCGGCCGCGGCTCAGGCCTGCGTCGACAAGGCCGCGCTTTCGCCGACCTTAAAAGGCATATTGGCCTTTACGCCGGCCACGGTAGTCGTGCCCGACCGTATCTTGTTTTACAGAGTTGACATCTTCGTCGAGCTTGAAAAGCTTCTTTTCTTCTTGAAGGAGCAGGAAAAAACACCGTTAAATTAAAATGAGATAGGCACAAGCGCCCATCTCATGATAAAATAACCGTTGTGGCGGCAATTAAGCTAATTGAATATCAAGATTTGTAAGGAGGAATTGTTTTGGGTCAGCAGGGCGGTTTGATGGGGATGATGTTGCCTCTCGCAATGTTTGCGGCGATTTTCTATTTTATGATTATCAGGCCGCAGAAGAAAAAGCAGAAGGCTCACGATGACATGCTTGCCAATATCAGCAAAGGCGATACAGTCATCACGGCCGGAGGATTTTTCGGCGTAGTTCGCGAGGTGCTCGACGACAGCTATATCATTGAGCTTGACGAAGGCGTGAAGGCGCGTATCCTCAAGAGCTCCATATCAATGAAGAAGTCCGACGGATCTGCGGTAAGCGCGCAGCCAAAGAAGAAAAAGGCGAAGAAGCAGGACGGCGCTCAGGACGATGTGAAACCGGCTGAACTGGAATCACAGGCCGGCGATGCTCAGGCCATAGAGGCCGCGGCGACAGACGGCGCTCCCGCCGAAGCCGTTATAGAAGATCAGATCATCGATTCAGAAGCAAAAGCTGATGAAGCAAAAAAAGAGGCTTAACTTCAGCCTGAGCTAAAAAAGTACTCTGTATCCAGCGGAGAGGACATTATTTTTATAACAGTCCACTCCGTTTTCTTTGTAAGGAGGCGCGTGTGAATGCTAAAGAGAGACAAATGGCGGCTTATATTTGTCATAGCAGTAATTTTGATTGCCGCGGCAGTTGCATTTCCAATAAAAGGCAAGGTCCGTCTCGGGCTTGACTTAAGAGGCGGTGTACATATCATTCTGCAGGCAAAGGGGACTCCGGAAAATCCGCTTACCCCCGACAGCCTTGAAAGGCTGCTCGTAGTTCTTCGTTCCCGTATCGACCAATATGGCATAGCGGAGCCCGTTATCCAGCGCGAAGGCGACGACCGTATAGCTGTCGACCTTCCCGGCATCGAAGACCCGGAAGCGGCGCTTGATCTCATCGGACGCACCGCGGTGCTGCAATTCCGCCAGGTGCTCGGAGAATCTCCGCACGTTCCCGCAAAACCGGTGCGCTCAAACTACGACAGCGACGAACAGTTCAAAACTGCGCAGGAACGTTGGACCAAGGCTAAAGCTGAAGTCGACGTTTACATAGACCAGATGAAAGAGGCCGTCAAAGGCAACGCTGACATGATGGTCGCAAAGGGCGAAAACAGCGGAGCCTACCTCCTCGGCAAGCAGTATGTTGGAGGCGCGGAGCTTACAAAGGCCGAAACAAACTTCGACCAGTTCGGCAAAGCCGCGGTATCGCTGAAATTCAACACGGACGGCGCAAAGCTCTTTGACGAAGCGACGGCGGTCAACATAGGCAAGCAGATAGCCATCGTGCTTGACGGCGTAGTGATCTCAGCGCCGGTCGTACAGCAGCGCATCTCCGGAGGAGAGGCTCAGATAACAGGCTCCTTCTCAACGGAAGAGGCGAACAGGTTGGCCATCATGCTCCGCGCGGGCGCACTTCCCGTCAACGTCGAGATACTTGAAAACCGCTCTGTTGGGCCGACGCTCGGCGCGGACTCCATCCATGAAGGCGTGAAGTCCGGCCTCATAGGCGCTGCGCTCGTCGTAGTATTCATGATAGTCTACTACGGACTGCTTGGCATCGCGGCCGACATCGCGCTTGCAGTCGCAATGCTCCTGGTCGTGGCTACGCTCATCGCGCTTAAATCGACGCTTACTCTGCCAGGCATCGGAGGCATGGTGCTTACGATAGGCATGGCGGTCGACGGCAACATTCTCATATACGAAAGAATGAAAGAGGAGTTCCGTTCCGGCAAGACCCTTATGGCGGCGCTTGACGCCGGCTTCCGCAAGGCGCTTGTCGTCATTCTGGACTCAAATATCACGACCCTCATCGCAGCCGCGATACTCTTCTACTTTGGAAGCGGCCCGATCCGCGGTTTCGCTGTAACACTGAGCATTGGCGTCGTGGCCTCCGTCTTCTGCAACACTGTGGTGACACGCACGCTGCTTGGCATAGTCCTTTCAGCGCGCAAGAATCACACCTTATAAGAAAGGGAGGCAGTAAAAAATGGCTACATTTGACGCTTCAAAATTACATTTCCCATTTATGAAATACCGGATGGTGCTGCTTGGCATCAGCCTTGTCTGCATAATCGCGTCCCTTGGGCTCTTCTTCGCCAAAGGGCTGAACCTGGGAGTCGACTTTACCGGAGGACTTGTCCTTCAGGTGAAATTTGAAAAGTCCGTAGACGTAGCGGAGGTCCGCGCGGCGTTAAGCGGCATCGGACAGGGCAACGCGACGATACAGGCCTTTGACAACAGCGACATACTCCTGCGCTTCCAGGCTCAGGATGATAACGTCCGCAAGCAGGTGCTTGAGACGCTGAAAGAAAAAATCGGCCCCTACAAGGTGCTGCGCATCGACAAAATAGGCCCGGTGGTCGGAAAAGAGCTTCGCGCTCAGGCGGCCTACTCGCTTCTGCTCGCTCTTGCCGGCATCCTGCTGTACATGGCCTATCGTTTCCGTTTCCGTTTCGGAGCCGTGGCGGTAGCCTCGCTCATGCATGACGTCATAATCATGCTTGGCGTCTACAGCCTCACAGGAAAAGAGGTCTCCGTCACATTCATCGCGGCCATCCTCACAGTCGCGGGCTACTCGTTGAACGACTCCATAGTCGTCCTCGACCGTATCCGCGAAAACTGGGGCAGCATAAACAGCAAGGGCATCGTGGCGCTCGTCGACAACTCCATCAACCAGACGCTGTCGCGCACCATCAACACCTCGCTCACGACGCTGCTTCCAGTCATTTCGATGTACATCTTCGGCGGCGAGGTAATAAGCAACTTTGCCTTCGCCTTCCTGATAGGCATCGGCGTCGGCACCTACAGCTCCATCTACATCGCAAGCTCGCTGCTTGTGGAATGGTATATAAGGTCGCCGAAATATAAATAACCGCATTACGCTTTACTACTAAAAAATCTCTCCCTCGTAATTTGGGAGAGATTTTTTTTATTTTATGTTGTATCATATTGAATGTAAATGAAGATGGGCGGGGCCTCAAAGGCCTTTGCCGCGGGAGGAATTTTTTTGAAAAGCTATATTCTTGCGATCGTTGTTACTATGTTTCTCTCTGCGCTTTTTGCCTTTCAGAACATCGGAGAGGTGACTGTAAGGTTCCTGTTTTTTGAGTGGACTTTGCCGCAGGGGGTCTGGGAGGTAGTGCTCTTCTCGTCGGGCGCCGCCATAATGTGGTTCTTCTCGCTGTTCTCTGTATTTGAAGTTCGTTCCAAGTATAAAAAAGAATTAAAGGCGAAAGACGAAAAGATAGCCTCTTTAGAACAGGAAAAGAAGACTATCCTTGAATCGCTGACAATGAAGGCCCACACGGCGCCGCTGGATGAAAGCGAAACGCAGCAGACGGGCTCCGCCACGGGAACTGAAACGGCAGAATAAAATTGGTAGTTCGCTGCACCAGAGATGAACTGAACATTTTTACCCAGTCCGAGGTCTCAGCGGAAATAGCGGCGAAATTTAATTGTTCTCCATTTCAGGCGTCATTGCTGGAAATGCGCGGCCTCACAGCCGATGTAATGCCGCGTGAAGTAGAAAATTGGCTTTCTCCCCATTTACCGCACCTGTTGGAGAAACTTGACCTGGGCGCAACAAACAATAAGGCGGCAGAGCTTGTGAGAAAACTTTCTTCAAGCTCCGATGTCGTTGTATACGGAGATTACGACGTTGACGGTATCTCATCCACCGCCATAGCTATGGAACTTGCGCTTTCCTACAAGGCGCACGTAAGATATTTCATCCCTCACCGCTTCAATCAGGGTTACGGGCTTCATAAAGACGTGGCGGAGACGATCGCAAAAAGAAAGTGCGACCTCGTCATCGTCGTCGACTGCGGCTCTCAGGACGCGGAGGCCGTAGAGATATTAAAAAAACACGGCATCCCCGTCGTAGTATTCGACCATCATCTCGTTGAGGGAACTGTGGCTGCGTGTGACACGATAGTGAACCCGCAGATAGCGGGGGACGCCGCGGCAAAAAGGCTCTGCGCCACCGGCGTGATATGGAGCTGGATATGGCAGAACGAGCTTCTTCCGCAGAAACAGCTTTTAAAGCTGCTCGACGTGGTCGCGCTTGCTACCATCGCGGACTGCGTTTCGATGGCCTCGTCGCTGAACAGGGCGCTAGTTCGTGAAGGACTGAAGTCCATACGCGCAAACGCAAGGCCCGGCCTCAACATATTGATGGAACAGCTTGGGATAACTCCCGCCGCTATCGACACGGAAGACCTCGCGATGAAGATAATCCCGTGTCTCAACGCGGCGGGCCGCCTCTATCTGGCAGACCTCGCGGTCGACATACTCTTTCCGAGCACACATCTGGAAACCAACGTAGGACGCCTCATTGCGTTAAACCGCAAAAGGCGGGAGCTTTCGTCGAAGATTCTAGAACAGGTGGACGAGTTCAGCAGCGGCCGCTTTAAATACGTGCTGACAAACGACGATTGGTCTGTCGGCGTATTGAGCAGCGTCGCAAGCAGGATATGCGGCGAAAGGAACACTCCCGTGGCTCTTGTAGCCGCGGTCGGCGAAATAATGCGCGGAACGCTGCGTATGCCGGCGGGCGGAGACGCGGTCGGCGTTTTAAAACGCCTCGCCCCGATGCTCAACACATGGGGCGGACACAGGCTCGCCGCAGGCTTCAGCGTTAAAATGGAAAACTGGGAGCCTCTGCGCGAACAGATGGAGCGGATGCTCTCTGAGATAAAGGTCGTCAACGAAAAATGCGACCTGCTTTACTGGAACCCGGTAAATTTGAATATAGAGACATGGCATGAGGCTGTGGCGCTCGGCCCCTTCGGAATGGAAAACCCGGCGCCCCTGCTTTACGCGCCCTACGGCGGGCAGATGAAGCTGCTGCCGCTTGGTAAGACAGGAAAGCACGTCAAGATAGAGCTTGGCGCCGCTTCGCTTCTGGCCTTCGGCGCGGCCGACATGCTGCGCGAAGAGCGTCCTATCGACGGATGGGTCTATAAACCCCGTTTGGATACGTGGCGGAATGTGACGTCGCTGCAATTCGTACTTGAAAAAATCGTCACACACGATGGATAATATGCGCGGCGGTGATGAAAAGATGAATACGGAGAACAATAACAAAAAAGCGCCGGCACCTAGCGTGCGATCGGCGCACCTCACAGAGATCGCGAACATGAGCGGTTTTTCGATGGGCGAAAAAGAAAGCCGCGCGTTGATGGAGAGCTTCTGGGGCCGCATCGCCGAGGAGCAGCGCGTCCCGTCGCTGCGTCTTGCGTGGCAGGACCTCTGGAGCAAGGCCGCGCTCTACCTGACAAAAGAAGATATGATGACAGTAGGCGAGACCTTCGTCTATTCCTCAGTGGCGCACGGCGCGCAGCGCAGGTACACAGGCGAACCGTACATAATACACACGGTGAGCGTCGCCGCCATCCTGTGCAGCATGGAGATAGACCGAGTCACAATAGTGGCCTCGCTGCTCCACGATGTGCTCGAAGACACGCCCATCACGCCGGAGCAGCTCAAAGAAAAATTCGGCGAAGAGGTCGTCACTCTTGTGGACGGCGTAACGAAGCTCGGCAAGCTGCAGTTCAAATCTCTTGAAGAATATCAGGCTGAAAACATTCGCAAGATGTTCGTCGTCATGGCGAAGGACATCCGCGTCGTCCTCATCAAACTGGCCGACCGCCTGCACAACATGCGCACCATCTCCTCCCACAGGCGCGAAAAACAGCTGGCCATAGCGCACGAAACGATAGAAATATACGCGCCGCTTGCGCACCGGCTTGGCATCTATCACGTAAAAAGGGAGCTCGAAGACCTCTCCTTCCGTATACTTGACCCAGAGATGTATTACGACCTCAAACGACGCGTGCGCAAAAAACTTCCCGAACGCGAGCTAATCATAAAAGAGGCGATGGACATCCTTACAAAACGCCTCATGGAAGACGGGGTGGAAGTCTCCGTCAAAGGCCGTCCGAAACATTTTTACAGCATCTACGAAAAAATGCGCCGCAAGAACCTGTCGCTCGAACAGCTCTACGACCTGCTTGCTCTGCGCGTGGTGGTGAAGACCATCGGCGAGTGCTATCAGGTGCTTGGCATAGTACACACCATCTGGAAACCTATCCCCGGGCTTTTTGACGACTATATAGCAAATCCGAAGAGCAACATGTACCAGTCGCTCCACACCACGGTGGTCGGGCCAAACGGCGACCCGCTTGAAGTGCAGATACGCACGCGCGAGATGCACTACCTGGCGGAGTACGGCATCGCCGCGCACTGGAACTACAAAGAGGGCGGACAAAAGGTCGACAACCTAGACAAAGGGCTTACCTGGATACGCAAAGCGCTCGAGACCGCGCCCGACAGCCACGACGGGGAGGGAGACGGCGTCCAGTTCCTCGACAACCTCAAAACGGACGTGCTTTCAAGTGACGTCTTTATCTTCACGCCGCAGGGCAAGGTCGTTTCAATACCGAACGGATCCACCTCGATAGATTTCGCCTACGCCGTCCACACGCAGATAGGCCATAAATGCGTAGGTACGATGATAAACGGCCGTATCGCGCCGATGGACCAGCAGCTTCAAAACGGCGACATCGTGCGCATCCTCACCTCGCCGCAGGGCAAACCGTCTCGTGACTGGCTCAAAATAGCAAAGTCAAGCCGCACAAGGTCAAAAATAAAATCATGGTTCAGGCAGCAGGAGAGGCAGGAGCGCGAAGAAAAACTAAAGCGCGGCCGCGAAATGCTCGAAAAAGAGGCAGCCCGCCGCAGCCCCGCCACGCCGAACCCGCTTGAAGCGATAACATCGCAGCTTACGCACGTAGCCCGCGAACTTGGCTATCTGAACCTTGAAGAACTGATAATCTCAGTAGGTTCAAGCGCCCATTCTCCTTCAAGCGTGCTTGGGCGCATCTCGCCGGAAGAGCCGAAGCCTTCGCCCGAGACGCTGCCGCCGGCCCCGCCCCAGCGCAAAGAGGCGGATTCCGAAATCATAGTTGAAGGCACGCAGGGGGTGCTCGTAGCCTTGGCCCAGTGCTGCCGCCCGATACCGGGAGACCCGATCACAGGCGTAGTCACTCAGACGCACGGCATCTCCGTCCACAGAAAAGACTGCAAGAACATTGAAAAGGCCGACCCGGCAAAACATGTCACAGTCTCGTGGGGCATCGCTAAAAACACGCGATACACCGCGCGCATCAAGGTGGAAGGCATCGAAAAGCAGTCGCTTCTTGGCGACATAGTGCAGACCATCACGACGATGGACGGCCTCATCGCAAACGTCAAGGCGAACGTCGTCAACAACACGCGCACGCGCGTAACGGCAGACCTGCAGGTGAAGGACTTGGAACACCTCTACCGCATCATAGCGAAGCTCAATAATATTTCAGGCATTTTAGAGATAACCAGGGGGTAGATTTTTTAATGAAGGCGCTCTTGCAGAGAGTGACGAAAGCCGGAGTATCCGTAAGCGGAGAAGTGATAGGCGAGATCCAAAAAGGCATAGTCGTGCTTTTGGGAGTTTATCCTGATGATACGCAGCAGGATATAGATTGGCTCTCAGAAAAAATAATAAATCTTCGCATTTTTGACGACGAAGATGGTAAAATGAATCTTTCAGCGGCAGATATAAGAGGGGAAATTCTTGTAATATCTCAGTTCACCCTCTGCGGCGAGTGTAAGAAAGGCCGCCGTCCGTCATGGGCCAAAGCGGCCGCGCCGGAGTTTGCCAATGAGATGTACGAAAAATTTATTGATTCGGTCAAAAAGAGCGGGCTTTTCGTCGCGCATGGACAGTTTCAGGCCTATATGGCCGTAGACATCCACAACGACGGGCCTGTGACCCTAATGATAGATACTAAGGAGTGAATCAAATGAACATTAAGAGATTTCCGCTGGGGGCTCTGTGGACCAACTGTTATCTGATATGGGACGATAAAGGCGACGGCTTCATTGTAGACCCTGGCGGCCCGGCGGAAGAGGTGGAAGATTTTATCCGCAGTCACGACATCAAACTCCAGTGGATACTTTTGACGCACGGGCACAACGACCATATCGGCGGCATTCCCGGCCTGCGCAACCTCTCGGATAACGGCGTAGCGGTCCACGCGGACGACGCTGAGTGCCTGACAAGCGCCGAAAAAAATCTCTCCACCTACATGGGAGCCTCTGTTGAGATGCCGTCAGCCGACAGGCTGCTGCACGACGGAGACAAACTCAAGGTGGGCAGCATGACGGTCGACGTCGTCCACACGCCGGGCCATACGCTGGGAGGCGTCTGCCTGCTCGTCACAGACACCGCGAAGGACGAACAGTTCCTCGTTTCAGGCGACACGCTCTTTGCCCGTTCCGTAGGCAGAAGCGACCTTCCCGGAGGAGACGAGAACGTCCTCATCGAATCGCTGAAAAAACTTGACGGGCTTCCCGATAAAATGCGCGTCTTCCCAGGCCACGGCCCAGAGACGACGATAGGAGCCGAAAAGCGTTATAATCCCTACTGGCCTAAATAGAGGCGCCGCGTGAACATCTCCCAGATCCCCTCATGCGAGCGTCCGCGCGAGAAGCTGATCGAGCATGGAGCGGAGTCGCTGTCGCTTGCGGAACTTCTCGCCGTTCTTTTAAGGACCGGCCTTCCGGGTGAGGACGTCGTCACGATGTCGCAGAACCTGCTGAATAAAATGGGCGGACTTGAAGGCATGGCAAGGGCGGGAATGGCAGAACTGATGCGCGAAAAGGGACTTAAGGCTGCTAAGGCGGCGTCGCTTGCCGCGGCGCTGGAACTTGGAAAGCGCATGGTGCTGCAAAACGACGCGGAAAAGGGAAAATGGGAGCACAGGCTGCGCACTATAGCCTTTGAAACTAAATACATGGAACGCGAGGGGATATACGCGCTCTTTTTAAGCGCGAGGGACAAGCTGCTTGGCGAATCCCGGCTCTCTTACGGGGGGCTTTCAGGCGCGTTCCTCGACCTGCCGGTCTTTTTCAGGCAGGCGGTGCGCGTCGGCGCGGTGAAGGTGGTGCTGCTTCACAACCACCCTGACGGAATAAAAGACACAAGCGCGGACGACAGGAAACTTACGGAATAT
The DNA here is from genome assembly GCA_036655895.1 of Cloacibacillus sp. NCBI lineage: Bacteria > Thermotogati > Synergistota > Synergistia > Synergistales > Synergistaceae > Cloacibacillus > Cloacibacillus sp. The sequence continues at coordinate 24,235 of JAVVPF010000001.1, forward strand.
GTGGAAAAGGCGCTTCGTTTTTTGGGAATAGAATTAAAGGCGCATTACATCGCAGCCGACGGCGAACTTTTTCTGATAGGACGCGCAGTTTGCGAACCGGAAAAAGGAACGCCGCTACGCGCGGCGGATTAAGAGGCACTTGCAACTTGCAATATATTTGAAAGCGGGGGTTAAATTTGTTCAATTTCAGACCGAACCTTTTCAATAACGAAATCGGCATTGACATTGGAACGGTAAATACAGTCATATATGTAAAGTCGAAGGGCGTAGTCATAAACGAACCTTCCGTCATCGCGGTGCGCAACATAAACCGCAAAGGACAGAAGGAAATAATAGCACTAGGCTCAGAGGCAAAGAAAATGGTCGGACGCACGCCGGTGGACATCACCACGGTGCGCCCTCTTTCCCACGGCGTCATTGCGGACTTTGAGATGACGCAGCACATGCTGCGCCACTACATGCAGCTCGCGGTCGCATCAAGCGGGATGTTCTCGCACCCGCGCGTGGCCGTCTGTGTTCCGGCAAGCGTCACAGAGGTAGAAAAACGCGCCGTTGTAGAGGTTACGCTCGCGGCCGGCGCAAAAGAGGCCTTCGTAGTCGAGGAGCCGCTTGCCGCGGCGCGCGGCATAGGGCTGCCGATTGACGAAGCGCAGGGCAACATGGTTGTAAATATGGGCGGCGGCACCTGCGACGTGGCGGTGCTTTCTCTTGGCGGCATCGTCATAAACCAGTCCGTCCGCGTGGCGGGAGACGCCATCGACGAGGCTATCATCATGATGCTTCGCCAGAATTACACGCTTGCCATCGGCGACACCACCGCCGAAGAGATAAAAATCGCAATAGGTTCGGTCATTCCTATTGATCAGGAACTTAAAATGGACGTAAAGGGCCGCGACCTCGTGGACGGCCTGCCGAAGGTCATAAGCATCTCCTCCGAAGAGGTGCGCGAAGCGATAGAGCCCATCATCATGCAGATAGAGGACACCATAAGGTCTACCCTAGAACGCACTCCGCCGGAGCTTGTCCGCGACGTCGTCGATCAGGGTATAGTGCTCTCTGGAGGCACAGCGAATTTAAGAGGCCTCAACATCCGCTTTGCTGACGCGCTCAACGTGCCGATACATCTTGCGGAACAGCCGCTCTTTTCTGTGGCGCTCGGCCTTGGTAAAATACTCGAGATGCCGCAGGATAAAAAGCGTCTCTCCATCGCCGTTGAGAAACAGGGAGCATGAGGGGATTAAAAAATAAATGCGTCTGTTAGTCAGAGGCGTCCGTCCGGGCGTGAGCGGATTCATCTCAGTGATCGCCGGCATGGCCATACTCTTTTTCATGACCGCCGCGCCTTCTGTCAAATACGCGGCCATTGAGGTGGTAAACGCCGCCCTCACCTATCCTGAAAAGCCGGTGCTTTACGTCCGCAACATCGTAAAGATAAGCGGCAACTGGGTGCTGGAGAGGGCGAGCCTTCAGGAACGCGTGGCGAAGCTCGAATTAAAAAACCAGGCGTTTGCGGAGGCGCTCCAAAAGGCCGGCATCGCGAAGCCCGCGCCCAAGGTCTCCTACATAAGGGCCGTAGTGACGCTGCGTTACCCGCAGGACTGGTGGCAGGAGTTTCGTATCGACAAAGGAGCTAAAGACGGCGTGCTTGAAAAAGCGGCCGTCACCTCGGAGGGCTATTTCGTCGGCCGCGTCACGCGCGTCGGCGATAATTACGCGTGGGTCGAGCTGATCACCTCCGCCTCATTTCTTTTGGCGGCGGCGGTCGACCAGACGCGCGACCTGGGCGTCGTAAACGGCGACGACTTCGGACGCCTGAAACTGCTCTACGTGCCGGAGGAACGCCAGCTTAAAAAAGGCATGACCATCTCCACCTCTCTTATGAGCGACCTCATCCCGCCGGGGCTTCCCATCGGCACGATAATAGGCGCGGAGGACAACAAAGAGGGCTATACGGAGATGCGTCTTTCGGCTGGCGCGCATTTGACGCAGCTCTACAATGTAGAAGTCTTTACTGGAAAGGGCGTGGAACGTCAATGACCTTCCTGTTCGTTATATGGCTCCTTCAGGACTTCGCGCAGCTGCTTTTGATGGGCATCTGCATGGTGCCCGACGTCTTCTTGCTTGCTATACTCTTTATGGCGCTTCTTCCCGACACCACGTGCAACAGGCAGACTGCGCTCGTATGGGCGGCCTTCATAGGCGGCGTAATATGGGACCTTAGGTGGACCAACCTGCCGGGGCTTACGGCGGCTATCGGCGGCGGCGTAGTCGGCCTTGCCTGCTTTCTGTGGCAGAAGACGCCGGCGCAGGGACGTTCCGCCGGGCTCTTTGCCACGATGTGCATCTTCTGCGAACTGCTCTACGCCGGAGTTCATTTCTTTTTCTGGACGATTCCCAGTCAGACGGCGATGCGCCAGTTTATCGTGCAGCAGCTTATGGCGGTACCGCTTATAATCCTTTTCTCGTGGCTGTTCTGGAAGGTCTCTTTAAGACATGCATAACCCGCAATACACAAAATTTGACGCCGTCCGCCGTCTGCGTTTTTTGCAGTCGGCAGTCTTCGTCTCTTTTTTGCTGCTTGCTTCAGGGCTTTTTTTCTTTCAGATAATACAGGGCAACGACTACATAAAACTTGCTTCCAACAACAGGCTTCGCATACTTAGGATAACGCCTCCGCGCGGCAGCATCGTAGACGTAAACGGCGCTCCTCTTGCCGTAAACGTCAGGACCTTCAACATCAACGGCTATCCCATAGATTTGCAGAAGGAGGAAAACATCGCCTCCATCACGTCGCTGCTTCAGCGCAACGGCATCCCGATGACGCAGGAAAAATTCCGCGAATTGGTCGCAAAACAATACTCCGCGCCATACCGCGCCATCACCGTCGCCACAAACCTCACCTTCGCGCAGGTGGCTGAGATAATAATGGACAAAGATTTTAAAAAGACGCTCTTTCTAACCTCCGTCTGGCGGCGCACATATCCCGCTGCGCAGTACGCGGCGCACGTCGTGGGCTACGTCGCAGAGATAACCAAAGAGGAGCTGGAGGCAAGAGATTCCGAGTCCTACATGGGCGGAGACATGATAGGCAAGAACGGCATCGAGGGAAAATACGAGGAGCGGCTAAAGGGCGCGGCTGGCGAAGAAGTCATAGAGGTCGACTCCAGAGGCCGCAAGCTTCGCAATGTGAGCTACCTCAAATCCACCAAGGGCGACGACATGACGCTCACCATCGACATAGCGGCGCAGCGCTACGCGGCGGAGCTTTTGGGTGATTTTCGCGGCGCCGTCATCGCGATGGATGTAAAAACCGGCGCGGTGCGCTGTCTTTACTCGGCTCCAAGCTACGACCCGAACCCGCTCACCTGGGGCATAACAAACGAAGAATGGCGCGCGCTGAACGACAAAACGAAGCGCCCCATGATGAACCGCGCCATATCGGGGGCCTATCCTCCCGCCTCCACCTTCAAACTTATAACAGGCTCCGCAGTGCTTGAGACTGGAACGGTAAATCAGTACACGAGCGTCTACTGCCCCGGCTACTACGAACTGGGCAACAGACGTTTTCGCTGCTGGAAACACAGTGGACACGGGCGCGAGACCATAGTGACCGCGCTCAGGGACTCATGCGACGTCTATTTTTATCACTTCGCCTACCAGATGGGCATAGACCGGCTGCTTAAGACCGCCGAAAAATACGGCGTCGGAGAAAAAACGGGGATAGACCTTCCCGGAGAGGTATCGGGCACTCTTGCCGGTCCCGACTGGAAGAAGAAAAGAATAAAAGAGAACTGGTACGGCGGAGATACTGTAAACTATTCGATAGGGCAGGGATATGTGCTGATGACGCCGCTGCAAGTCCTCAGGGCCTACGCAGCGGTGGCGAATGGTGGTAAACTTTTAACGCCCAGGCTGAATGCCGCGGCTCCAGTGGAGAGCGCTCCTCTTGATATATCGTCAAACGTCATGAAACTCATACAGGGCGGTATGCAGGAGGTAACAAAGAGCGGCACCGGTAAAAGGGCCAGCTCATTTGGCGTGGCCGTCGCTGGAAAGACCGGCACGGCGCAGAACTCGCACGGCGAGGACCACGCGTGGTTCGTAGGCTTCGCTCCCGCCGACGACCCGAAGTATGTCGCCGTGGCAATAGCGGAGGCCGGCAAAGCCGGCTCGTCTGTAACTGGGCCTATAGTAGGTAAAATGCTGAATTTCTTGATAAACGGCAAAAAATATGCACAGCCGTCCGATACGGCGGGGGTCGCCTACCCCGCGCCCGCCGGAGGCCAAAGCAGAGGTGCTGAAAGATGATACAATTAAAGGGCAGGCAGGCCGGTTCTCTGAAATGTATAGTGCCGGCCGACATGAGCGAACGTCAGATGTTCGATGGATTTGCTTCGCTGCTTTCTACGGGCAGCAGCCTGTTGAACGGCAGCGAGATAGTCATCGACCTGCAGGAGCGCAGATTTTCTCCGTCCCTTCTGACGAAGATATGGAAAAGTTTCATCGAGCCAAGCGGTTCTTCGATATCGTACTGGATTGTGACGGACAATGATTCTCGCGCCTCTCTTGAACGGATGGGCTTCAAGGTCTCTCCAGAGGACGCGACTCCCGTGGCCGTCCCAGTAAGGTCCGACGCTTTGGGTGTAGACGCGTGCGTCTATTTTGGCACGCTGCGCGGCGGCCAGAAGATATCGCACACAGGCGACGTCATCGTCATAGGCAACGTAAATCAGGGCGCGGAGATTGCGGCCAAAGGCGACGTCACGATAATAGGCCGGCTCAACGGCCTTGTTCACGCCGGCTGCTGCGGCGACGACGCCATGATAATTCTTACCAGATCGCTTGAAGCGGGGCAGATAAGAATCGGGACGAAAGTTGGTATAATAGACAGGGATTCTCCGTACTGGGGCAAAGAGGTATCTATCCAAATATCAAATGGAAACGTGCAGGTGCTCCCATGGCCGGCACTATAAAGGAGGACAACGGTTTGGCTTGCAGAACTATAGTCATCACTTCAGGTAAGGGCGGCGTCGGCAAAACGACGACGACGGCAAACCTCGCAGCATCGCTTGCCGCGGCGGGCCTAAGAGTGGTCGCCATCGACGGCGACGTGGGGCTCAGGAATCTCGACGTCATTATGGGCCTTGAAAACAGGATAGTGTATACGCTCATCGACGTCATTGATGGCAACTGCCGCCTGAATCAGGCGCTCATCCGCGACAAAAGGTTTGACAATCTTTTTCTCATTCCCACCGCGCAGTCAAAGACAAAGGACGCCGTATCCTCCGAGCAGATGATAAAGCTGTGCGCCGACCTGCGCCGCGATTTTGATTTTATTTTGATAGACAGCCCCGCCGGCATAGAATCCGGTTTCAAGAACGCGGCGGCCGGAGCGGACGAAGCGCTTGTCGTGACGACGCCCGAAGTCTCCGCCGTGCGTGACGCTGACCGCATCATAGGGCTGCTTGAGTCTATGGGCAAAGCGCCGATACAGCTTATTGTAAACAGGATACGCCCCGACATGGTCAAGCGCGGAGAGATGCTCACCATACAGGACGTGCTTGACATACTGGCGGTCGACTTGGTCGGCGCCATTCCTGACGACGAATCCATCGTCATCTCGGCAAACCGCGGCGAGCCGCTTACGCTCTCTGGCGAATCACGCGCGAGCGCGGCATACGGCAACATCGCAAAACGCCTTTGCGGTGAAGAGGTCCCCTTCTTGGACCTTTCAAAGCCCGAGGGCGGCCTCTTCGCCTCTCTGCGCAGATTCTTCACAAAGGGCTAGGTGTGAACTATGGGCATTATTGACGTTATCAGCGGCCTTTTTGGAAAAAACAAGAGCAGCTCGGTTGCGAAGGAACGCCTGCAGCTTGTGCTCATCCACGACAGGAACGACATTTCGCCTGAGGTGCTCAACGCGCTGCGCGGCGAGATGATCAAAGTGATAAAAAAATACCTCGATATAGACGAGACCGGAATCGAACTGGATCTGAACAGGGAAGACCACTCCGTGGCGCTGCTTGCCAGCATCCCGCTGAAAAACCTTCAGCGACCGGCTAGGGGACACAAAAGGACAGGCGAGACAAAGAATCAATGATTTTCGCCGGAGGAACCAGGTTTGCAATAAATGGCTGAAAAATATTCAACGAGCTGGGCCGACATCAGATCCTACATGGACTGGAGCCTGCTCATTTTTACGCTGATACTGTTTGGCTTCGGGCTGGTCGCCATATACAGCGCAAGCGCCTCGTTTGCGCGCGGCGGCGCGCCCGTCTCGGACTTTGTCGTAAAGCAGACGCTCTGGGGCGCGATGAGCGCGCTGCTTTACGTCGCCGTCTTGAAAACGGACTACCGCAACATCATAAAATATGCGTGGTTTTTCTTTGCCGCCATCATTGTTATTTTTATAGTGCTGCTCGTCATAGGCCATACGGCTAAAGGTTCTCAGCGGTGGTTCAACCTGGGCTTCATTCGCTTCCAGCCCTCGGAGCTGGGAAAGGTCGTATTTGCGCTCGCTATTGCGAAACTTTGCTCAAACCTCCCGCCGAACACCGTGCGCGGCATCGGCACGGCGCTGCTCATGGCGGGCTCCGTCATCGGCCTCATCATGATACAGCCGGACCTTGGAAGTTCGCTCGTCTACGCGGTGATGCTCTTTGCCGTTTTTATCGCGGCTGGCGCGCCCGTCAAGATACTGCTGGGGATGGTCGGTTCTTTGCTTGCGCTGCTGCCGGTGGGCTGGATGATATTAAAGCCGTACCAGCGAATGCGCCTGCTTGTCTTTCTCGACCCGACTGTGGACCCGCAGGGCGCGGGCTACAACGTCATCCAGTCGCGCATAGCTGTAGGCTCCGGCGGCATCTTTGGAAAGGGCTTCATGCACGGCACTCAGGGAAAGCTGCATTTTCTGCCGGAGCCTCATACAGACTTTATATTCAGCGTCTTTTCGGAGGAGTTCGGCTTCGTCGGATGCTCCGTCGCCCTCATCCTCTTTGGGCTGCTTCTTTGGAGGATACTCTCCATCTCGCAGTACACCAAGGAGATGGAGGCAAAACTTCTGTGCGTCGCGATAGCCGCGTGGATATGGTTTCAGATAGTTGAAAGCGTCGCCATGAGCATGGGGCTGGCGCCTGTGACGGGGCTTCCGCTTCCTCTTTTCAGCTACGGGGGAAGCTCGCTGCTCGTCATCTCCATAGGGCTCGCGCTCGTTCAAAGCGTGAACATCGTAGCAAGGCGGGAGCGCTTTTAATACGGCATGGCGCGGTAAATAATTACTTTTAATGTTGAAATTACGGCGGGATTATTTGCAAACCTGCCTTTTTATAAAGATTTAGGGGGATATTTTTATGTATGCAGCACTAGATGAGACGCGCCTAAAGAGGCTTTTGTCCTCTGTAAAGCGTCCGTCGCGCTATATCGGCGGCGAATGGGGGAGCGGCCCTGTAAAAGAAGAGGCCGGCCTCGTTCGTATATGTTACGCCTTTCCAGACCTCTACGAGGTCGGGATGAGCTATCTTGGCTTTCAGATACTCTATCAGCTTACAAAATCGCTGCCCTACGCCGACGCGGAGAGAGTTTACACGCCGTGGCCCGACATGGAGGCGGCTATGCGCGACAGCAAAACGCCTATATGGGCGCTCGAGAGCAAACGTCCTCTCAAAGCCTTCGACGCAGTAGGCTTCACACTTCAGTACGAGCTTTCGTACACGAACATACTGACTATCCTGGACCTCGCCTCCATTCCGTTCCGCGCGGCGGACAGAACGGAAGAGGACCCGATAATTTTGGCGGGAGGCCCCGGCGCGCTTGCGCCTGAGCCGACGGCGCCGTTCATCGACGCCTTCCTTGTAGGCGACGGCGAGGCGCTGATACCCGATGTCTTAAAATGCCTGCACGAGCTTAAGGGCGCGCCGCGCGCGGAAAAACTTGCGGCGCTTGCGAAAATTGAAGGCGTATACGTCCCCGCGCTTTTTTCCGGCGGAAGGATACGCCGCCGTATAGTGGAGCGGCTTGACGAGGCCTTCTACCACACCTCGATGATAGTTCCAAACACGGGCATAGTGCACGACCGTGCTACGATGCAGGTCTTCAAGGGCTGCACGCGCGGCTGCCGCTTCTGTCAGGCCGGCATGATAGACAGGCCGCTGCGCGAAAGAAGCGCGGAATCGGTCTGCGCTCAGGCGCGTCAGATACTCGCCTCGACTGGCTGGGAGGAGACGGGGCTGCTTTCGCTCGCCACCTGCGACTGGCAGGGGCTCGCTCCCACCATGGAAAATTTAAAACCTGTGCTTGCGGAGAATCAGATAAAACTTTCCCTGCCGAGCCTGCGCGTAGACGCCTTTTCCGTAGAGCTCGCCGCGGGGCTTGAAAGCATGAGAAAGGGCGGCCTCACCTTCGCGCCCGAGGCCGGCTCGCAGCGTCTGCGCGACGTAATCAACAAGGGCGTCACGGAAGAGGCGATAGAGGACGCGCTTTCTTCGACCTTTGAACACGGATGGGACCGCGTGAAGCTCTATTTCATGATGGGGCTTCCGACGGAAACTCAGGAGGACCTTGCCGGCATACTCGACATCTGCAACAAGGCCGTCTCTATAGCGAAAAGAAACAAACGGCGCGGCGACGTCAACGCCTCTGTGGCTGGCTTCGTCCCGAAGGCTCATACGCCGTTTCAGTGGGAGGCGCAGGCGACGATATCCGAGCTTCGCGAGCGCGGACGGTGGCTCAAAACGACGCTGCGCAACCGCAAAGTTTCTCTCTCCTACCACGAGCCGGAGCAGACGTTCCTTGAAGGAGTCTTCGCGCGCGGAGACTCGCGCCTTGCCGCTGCAATCGAGGAGGCGTGGCGCCGCGGCGCCCGCTTTGACGGATGGAGCGAATTTTTTAACATCGAACGCTGGAACGAGGTCTTCCGCGATCTGGATATAGACGCAGCCGCCTACACGGGCGCGCGCGGTGTGGACGACGTTCTTCCGTGGGACCATATAGACAGCGGAGTTTCAAAAGAATACCTGCTGCGCGAACGCGCAAAGGCGCTTGCGGGCTGTGTTACGGAGGACTGCCGCCTTTGCTGCAACGGCTGCGGCTGGCAGGGAAAAACGGAGGTGTGCCGCAATGCCCAGGATTAGGATAATTTTTGAAAAGTGCGGCCTCTTTACCTTCGTAAACCACATGGATCTGCCAGTCATCTTTGCGAGGGCGGCGCGCCGCGCGGGGCTTTCGCAGGAGTTCACGCAGGGTTTTTCTCCCCATCCGAGGATAAGCCTGGCCGCTCCTCTTGCCATAGGCGTAGAAGGCTTCTGCGAGCCGGCGGATTTCTGGTTTGAAAAATGGGAGGCCGGCTCTCTTGAACTCTGGAATGAAATGCTTCCCGAAGGCTTGAATATATTAAAGGGCGCGGAAGTGCCCGACGGCGCGGCTCTTGCAAAGTTCGTTGACGCCGCGCTGTACCGCGTGACGTTTTGCCGCGGAGTTCTGCCGCTTCTGGCAAAAGAGGCGGCGGAGAACGCGGCAAACGCCATAGGCGCGCTTCGCGGCTGCGAATACAACGACGGCGTCCTGCTCATATCGGTAGGCGACCTGGAGCGCTGCGGAGGCGGCTTTTTTGTAAAGGTATTCACCGAGGCCGGTCTCATAGAGGGTTGGTCCGACCTTTGCATTGAGAGGCTTGTGACGGGCGCCTGGGACGAAGAGACGAACTCCGTCAGACCGCTCTTATAGGAGGCGTAAGATATGGCAGGTTGGTCAAAAAAGATAATAGCAAATCTTATAGACCCTGAAGAGATCAGGATAGCCATAATTGACGAACAGGGTAAACTCTACGAATTTTTTGTCGAACGTATGCTTGAACACCAGCGTACCGGCGAGATATATAAGGCGCGCGTGGACAGCGTCCTTCCCGGGATGAACTCCGCCTTCCTGAACCTGGGCGACGGCAGAAACGGATTTCTCTATCTGGACGACGTCAGATGCGGCGAGGTAAAGCCCGGCATGGAGATGCTGGTGCAGGTGGTGAAGAACGCGCGCAAAGGCAAGGGGGCGCGCGTCTCCCCGCGTATATCCATCGCGGGCCGCTACATGGTGCTTATACCCGGCGGACACGAGACGGGCGTCTCAAAGCGTATAGAAAACGACGACGAGCGCGAAAGGCTGCGCCTCATCGCAAAGGAAATTCGCCCAAAGGACTTCGGCATAATCATTAGGACCGTGGCCGAAGGCTGCGACGCGGAGAGCCTGCGCTGCGACGTGGAGGACCTCGTTTCGCAGTGGCGCGCCATAGAACACAGTGCGAAGCAGAACAGCGCGCCCTGCCTCATCCACCGCGACCTTGGGCTGATAGAGCGTGTGCTGCGCGACGAACTGACGGAAAACATCGACGAAATTGTCGTCGACAGCGAGGAAGAGGTTGAAAATATCCAGGCCATCGTCAGGAAATTCTTCCCGGAACGCGACCCAGAGGTCAATTTCTTCCGAGGAAAGATACCGCTCTTTGACGTCTACGGCCTTGAAAGCCAGCTCGCGGAGCTTATGGACAGAAAAGTGTGGCTCTCATCCGGCGCCTACCTTGTAATAGACCAGACGGAGGCGCTCACAGTCATTGACGTGAACACCGGTAAATTCATCGGGTCAAAAAATTTGAACGACACCGTGCTTCAAACAAACCTGGAGGCCGCCGTTGAGATAGCGCGTCAGCTCAGGCTTCGCGCGCTCGGCGGCATCGTAGTCGTGGACTTCATAGACATGGAAAACGAAGCGGACAATCAAGCGCTGGTGCAGAAGTTACAGGAGCTGTTCAAAAGCGACAGGTGCAAGGCGCGCGTCTACGGAGTGACGGGCCTCGGACTGGTCGAAATAACGCGCAAACGCGCGCGCACGGACATTCGCGCGGCCATGTCCCGTGGCTGTCCCTTCTGCGGAGGGCTTGGCTCCGTCGAAAAAGAAGAAAGCGTAGCCATCCAGATAAAGCGCTTCATCCGTAAAATAGTGCTCTCGTCAAAATCGGAGGCGCTTTTGATAGAATGCCACAAAGCCGTAGCTGACTACATCAGCGAGACCTTCCTAAGTGCGTGGCAGGAGGAGTTTGACAAAAAAATCTTCCTGCGCGGCAGCCAGGAGATATTTTGGAGCAAGTACCGTTTGGAATGTCAGGGCACGCTTGCCCAGGTGGAACATAAAATAAACGCACTACAGAAAAGAGAGGGCTGGGCAGTTGTATATCGGTCGCCTTCAGCTTAAAGGTTTTAAGAGCTTCGGCGGCTCGCACGACCTGATACTCTCATCAGGCTTCACCGCCATAGTTGGGCCAAACGGCAGCGGCAAGAGCAACCTTCTTGACGCTCTGCGCTGGTCGCTGGGCGACACCAGTGCAAGCAGCATCCGTGTGAAAAAACAGTCTGACCTGCTCTTCAACGGCTCCCAGAGCCGCGACGCGGCGAAGGAGGCAGAGGTGACGCTCCACCTCAAAGAAGAAGACCGTCTCTGCGTCATAAAGCGCCGAGTGACCGCGCCGGACGGTGCTACCAGCCTCTTCGTAGACAACTCGCGCAAGACGCTCATTGAACTGGACGAGGTCAAACGCGGCTGGAAACTCGAGGGCGCGCGCTTTGCCTTCATAGGGCAGGGCGAGATACAGGCGGTGCTTAAGCAAAGCCCCTCCGAACGCAGGATGCACCTCGAAACGCTCTTTGGCATAGATATATACAGGAAAAAAAGGATGGATTCGCAGAACCGCCTGCAAACGGTAAAAGAAGAATACGACCAGCTGCGGCATCTTATGGGCGAATTATCGGCGCGCCGCGAGGAGATAGCTCCGGAGGCGGCGCGCGCGGCGCAGATGCGGGCTATACTCGACAGCATCGAGGACGACCGCAAAATGCTCTATTGGCTGCGGCGCGCCTCGTGCGAACAGGCGCTTGCTTCGATAGTCCGCGAGATAGAGGCGGCGAACGCGCTCTGCGAGGGGACGATTTTCTGGTCGCGCTTCTGGAAGAGCGCGGCGCAGGAGATAGAAAGAAGAATAGGGCAGGCGGCGCAGCAGCATCAGCAGCAGAGCTGGGAGCTGGAACAGTGCCGAAACCGCTTTGCCTCCCTCACTAAATCCGGTTATTCGTCGGCCGCCACGCTTCGCGGCGCGAACGCGCGCCTCATAGAGGCGGGAAAAGAAAACGCGGAGACGAAAAAGCATTACGAAGAACTTTTGGCGGACCAGAAAAAAGGTCTTGCGGAAAATAAAAAGGCGCGCGAAGAGGTTGAGCGCGCGCAGCGCACACTTGAAGAGGTCGATAAAAAATGGGCGCTCTACAACGAACGCCTCGAACAGACCAAGACGGAACGCGAAAACTGGAACAAAGAAAAGGGCCGTCTTGACGGAGAGCTGCAAAAATGCAAAGCGAAGCTCGGCTTCCTTGGCAAAGACCTGCTTGAACTTCGCACGAAAAAGACAGACGCGCCGGAAGAACGCAAAGATATAGATTTACAGATAAAGCTGCTGGAGGCCGAATGCGAAAAGGCTAACGCCGAGCAGGAGGTGCTCGTAAAGGAGCATACGCGCCTTTACGCGCTCTGCCAGACGATAGCGCAGGAGATGCAGCGCGCGAAGCGAAATGCCGTGACGCTGCGCTCAAAGCTCAACGACACGGTTGAAGCGCTGCAGGCGGGCCTTTATCCCGGCCCCGTAAAGCATCTGCTCTCCGCGGCGAAGCTCAAAAGACTTGACGCCGACCCGCACGCGGTGATAGACGTCTTCTCTGCGCCTGCCTCGCTTTCCGCCGCACTTGAAGCCTACCTTGGCGGACGCCAGTTTCAGCTGCTCGTAGAGAATATGGACGAGGCGGGGCGCTGCATAAACAGGCTCAAACAGAACGCGGCAGGAGTCGCCTCATTCCTTCCGCTTGAACGCGCGAGGCCGCGTTTTCCGAACAAGGCCGCGCGTCTTCCGTCACGCGGCGTCGTCGGCTGGGCCATCGAACTTATCCGCGTGGAGCCTCACTGGCTTCCCGCCATAGAACACATCATGGGCGACCTGCTCATAGTAGATTCCTACGACGTCGGCAAAGAGCTAGTCCGCGGCGGCTTCAAAGGCCCCATCGTCACAACGGAGGGCGACGTATTCCAGCCCGGCGGCACAGTAAGCGGCGGCCGCAGCCAGAAGAGCGGGCGCGTGCTTGAAATGAAGGCGCAGGCGGCGAAGCTTGAAGAAGAGGCACAGGCGGCGCAGCGCGAGGCCGACGAACTCTCAAAGAGCTTCAAAGAGGCGGAGGGCAAAGAGATAGCGGCCTCCGAAAGTAAGGAAACATATACAAAAAAAATACGCGAACTGAACGGCAGAGTGGCGCTTCTTGAAGACCAGCGCGAGTCCATCGCAAAAGAACAGCGCAGAGCCGCCGGAGAAAAGAGCCGCATTCTTGAATCTATAAAGCAGGAGGGCGCTAACTGGACCTCCATCCTGAAATCACTGGAAGAGCTAGAGGTAAAGCGCGACAGCGCGTCGGACGTCGAGGACGACCGCCATCTCATTGAGGAGCGCGAAAGATGCAAGTCCGAGGCCTCCGTCGCCGCAGGGAAACTCTCTTCCGGTTTTGCGATAATGGAGCGCATCAGAAACGAAGTAAAATCCGCGGAAAACAAGCTGCGCCGCCTCGAAGAAGAGATGAGCGAGCTTGACCAAAACTGCGTGCGCGAACGCGCGAACCTTGCGCGCGTAGGCGGGAGCTGCCTTGAAATACACCTTCGCCGCAAAGAGCTGCTTGCGGAGATGGAAGAACACGGCGGCCTCTACGCGAAGCTTGAAAAGGCGCGCGGCTACATAAGCGACAGAAAAAGCGGCGCCGACGCAAGAATGCGCGGAGAGTCCGAAAAATTCTCGCAGGCTCAGGCAAAGAAAAACGAAAACGAACGCGAGATAGACGAACTTATAAATACCTGGGAAGAGCAGTATCCGTACCCCGGCGCGGCAGAGCTGCCGACGGACCGCGACATGGAGGAGCTGCGCCGCAAGATACGCGACGGCGACAGAAAAATAAAGGCCTTCGGCGACGTCAACATGGGTGTGCTCTCCGAGGATCAGAACCTAAAAGACAGGCTCGCCTTCCTCGGCGAACAGACCGACGATGTGCGAAAAAGCGCGCAGGAGCTGGAACGCCTCATAAACGAAGCCGACGCGATGGCCTACAAACAGTTCTCCGAGTCGCTTCTTAAAGTTGACGAACGCTTCTGCTTCCTCTTTAAAAAACTTTTCGGAGGCGGCGAGGCGCACCTTGTCATGACGGAGGGCGAGACCATTTGGAACACTGGCGTTGAGATAGACGCGCGGCTGCCCGGAAAACACGCGCAGGTGCTGAGCCAGTATTCCGGCGGCGAAATATCGCTCATCTCCGTCTCGCTGCTCTTTGCGACGATGGAGGTCGCCGGCTCCCCGATAGCGGTGCTCGACGAGGTAGACGCCGCGCTTGATGAATCGAACCTTCGCCGTTTCAGCGAGCTTACGAAAGAATACGCAAAAAGCCGCCAGATACTTGCCATGACGCACAGGCGCGCCACAATGGAACGCGCCGACGTGCTCTACGGCGTCACGCTCCAGGAGCCGGGGCTTTCGCAGGTTGTCGGCGTCAAGCTAGACGACTGGACCAACTGATGACAGCCTGCCACGACCTTCTGTACGGCGTTTTAAAAATAATCCAGCCCGAAGAGGGGCGCGGGCTTCGCGTCAACGTCGATACGATATTGCTTGCGCACTTCACGCGGCCCAGACGCGGCGAACGGATACTCGAAATAGGCTGCGCACACGGCGCGATTTCGCTCATCCTTGCAAAAAGAGGTTTTGCCGTGGAAGGTATAGACATCCAGCCCCATCTGATAGAGCTTGCCGTGGAAAACGCAAAACTGAACGGCCTTGACGCAAAATTCCGCACCGCTGACATTCGGTGTTACAAACAGATCGCCGAAGCTCAAAGCTTCGACCGGATAGTGGTCAACCCGCCCTACGACGAGGCGGCAAGAAGCCGCCCAAGCCCCAAAGAGGCGCAGGCGGCCGCCATGCACGGCGCCTGCTGCGCTTTGAGCGATATAATAGAGGCGTCGCACTACCTGCTGAAAAACAGGGGACGGCTAGACATCGTGATGCGCGAAGACAGGATAGGCGAACTTTTTGAGCTGCTGGGACGCGCCAAGACGCCGCCTAAAATAATGCGCTGCGTCCACCCGAAGCCGCATGAAAGAGCCTCCGTAGTGCTGGTGGAGGCGATGCGTTCAGGGCGGCACGGCATCGTAATAGAGCCGCCGCTGTTTATAACGGCAGAGGACGGCGAAGAGACGCCGGAGCTCAAAGAGGCCTACGTGATAAAGGAGGATGCGCAATGCCGCTCATAATCGTACCGACGCCCGTCGGGAACCTTGAAGACATGACGCTTCGCGGTCTGCGCGAACTGCGGGACGCGGACGTCATTGCCTGTGAGGATACGCGGCATACGCTGCGACTGCTCAACCATTTTGAGATAAAAAAGCCGCTATTTTCGTGCCACGAACACAACGAAAGCGAACGCGTCGAAATGATGCTGGCCCGTCTTGAGGCGGGGGAGCGTGTCGCGCTCGTCTCTGACGCGGGCACACCGGGGCTTTCAGACCCAGGCGGCATCATAATCAAGGCCGCGATGGAACGCGGACTGCCCTGCTCCGTGCTGCCGGGCGCAAACGCGCTTTTGCCTGCGCTTCTGCTATCGGGCATGGATATGACCTCATTTGTGTTTGTCGGCTTCCTGAAAGGAAAAGAACAGGAAAAGAAAAAACGTCTGGAAGAACTGAAAGATATAAAAGAGACGCTGGTCTTCTACATGTCCCCGCACCGGCTACTGAAAGAGCTGAATCTTATAGGCGCGGTGCTGGGCGACAGGCGCGCTTCGCTCGTTCGCGAGATAAGCAAGATACACGAAGAGACGCTTTCTGGCACGCTGCTTTCATTTTGTGATACAATTCCAGAGGAAAAAATACGCGGCGAGTTTGTCTGCGTAGTAGAGGGCGCGCCCGCGCGCGAAACGCCTCTCTGCGAAGACGACTGGAAAGAAGAGGCGCTCCACCTTGCCGCGGAGGGCGAACCCGTGAAGAAAACGGCCGTGCTGCTTGCCGAAAAATACGGCGTTCAGCCCAATAAAGTCAAAAAGTTTTTAATAGAAAATCGCACTGGGGAGGAAGCATAATGTCAGATAACAATTTTTACATCACTACGCCCATTTATTATGTAAACGACGTGCCTCACATAGGCCACGCATACACGACGATAGCGGCGGATGTGCTGAACCGCTGGCACAAATCTGGAGGGGACAAGAGCTATTTCCTGACCGGAACGGACGAACACGGGCAGAAGATACAGACCGTCGCCGAAAAACGCGGCATCACGCCGATTGAGCTCTGCGACGAGGTCGTACAGAATTTCCAGAAACTCTGGACGGCGCTTGACATCAAAAACGACGACTTCATCCGCACCACTGAGCCGCGCCACGAAAAGGTCGTGCAGGAAGTTTTCCGCCGCCTGATGGCCACAGGCGACATCTACAAAGGAGAATACGAAGGCTGGTACTGCGTGCCCTGCGAGACCTACGTCCCAGAGGCGCAGATGGGCGAGGGAGAGACCTGCCCCGACTGCCACAGGCCCCTTACAAAAATGACGGAGGAGACCTACTTCTTCCGCCTCTCAAAGTTCCAGGAGCCGCTGCTCAAATTCTACGAAGAAAACCCGGATGCCATCATGCCCAAGAAGCGCTACAACGAAGTTGTCAGCTTCATAAAGAGCGGCCTCCGCGACCAGTCTATATCACGCACCACGCTCAAATGGGGCATACCTCTTCCCGGAGATGAGGCGCACGTCATATATGTTTGGTTTGACGCGCTCATCAACTATCTCTCCGCTATGGATTTCCCGCAGCCCGGCGGCAAATGGGAAGATTTCTGGCCCGTAGTGCGCCACCTTGTAGGCAAAGACATCATCCGCTTCCACTGCGTCATTTGGCCCGCGATGCTGATGGCGCTCGGAGTGAACCCCCCAGTTCGCGTCTTCGCGCACGGCTGGTGGACGGTCGAAGGCGAAAAAATGTCAAAATCGCTCGGCAACGTAGTAGACCCGTTTGAAATGGCGAAGCTCTACGGCATCGACGCCTTCCGCTACTTCCTGCTCCGCGAAGTTCCCTTCGGCCACGACGGAGACTTCTCTGAACTGGCTATGGTACAGCGCATAAATTCCGACCTCGCAAACGACCTTGGCAACCTGCTCTCGCGTTCGCTGCAAATGGTTGAAAAATTCCGCGCGGGCGACGTGCCTGCGGCCTACACTGCAACTGCGCTCGACAAAGAGATAGAAGAGCTCGCCAACAAAACCGCCGCCGAAATGGATTCGCTCGTCGATCGCTTTGCCTTTGACGACGCGCTGAAATGCCTCTGGAACTTCATCAGCCGCGCCAACAAATATATCGACGAGACGGAGCCGTGGAAACTTGGCCGCGAAGGCGACGTAGAGCGTCTTGACGCCGTGCTGCGCACCCTTTGGGAATCGCTCCGCCTCTCGGCCGTGCTCATCGCGCCCTACATGCCGCAGACGGCTGACAAAATCTGGCAGCAGCTTGGACTTTCCGGCGATCCGCTTGACGGCGGACGCGCTTCGTGGAAGTGGGGAGAGATGCCGGCACCCGTCAAAGCGGCGAGAAGCGGTATACTCTTCCCGCGCATTGACATAGAAAAATGGAAGGCCGAAAAAGAAGAGCGCGACATTGAAAAGCGCGCCCAGGCAGACCCGACCGCCTATTTCAAATATCTTGAGCCGAAGCCGCAGATAGAATACGACGATTTCGCTAAGCTCGACCTGCGCGTGGCGCTCGTTGAGAAAATAGAGGTAGTGCCAAAGGCTGACAAGCTCTACATCCTGAACCTCGACCTCGGCTATGAAAAACGCGTCATCGTTTCAAGCATCCGCGAATTTTACAAGCCCGAAGAACTCGAAGGTAGAAAGATACTCGTCCTCGTAAACCTGAAGCCCGCGAAATTCCGCGGAGTGCAGAGCAACGGAATGCTGCTCGCCGCCGAAAGCCCCGAGACAAGACAGGAAATATTGACGCTCGTCACCGTAATGGACGACAGCATCCCGGTAGGTAGCCGCATAAGCTAAAGGCCGAAAGCCGCGCGATAAAATAATAAAAAAGACGGGAGAAAGCCGAAGCGAGCACGCAAGCCGGCTTTCTCCCTATTTATTGAAAAGTTCAGCGTGGGCAAAAGAGATCTCCCCGCGGCTGCGGCTCTATCTCTGTCTTTATTGTATAATAGGCGGGTATATTTTATTTTTGCATTGAGAGGAATACAAAATGTTTTTAACGGACGCACATTGTCATTTAAATAAAGAATATTTTCCTGACGGACTGGACGGGGTCTTTACCCGCGCTGCGGAAAACGACGTACGCAGGATGCTCTTTGCCGCGTCGGACGTCGCCTCAAGCCGCGAGGCGCTCTCGCTTGCCGAAGAAAAACGCCGTTTGCCTGAGATATACGCGCTTGTCGGAGTGCATCCACACGAGGCGTCGAAGGTCTCTTGCGGCTACCTTGACGAGCTTGCGCAGCTGGCAAAAAGCGACAGAGTCTCCGCGATAGGCGAGATAGGGCTTGACTATTTTTACGACAGCTCGCCGCGCGACGTGCAGAGGCGGGTATTCTCGGAGCAGGTGGAGCTTGCTAAAAAAATCGGCAAGCCGATAGTGATACACGTGCGCGACGCGGCAGATCGCGCCGCCGGCCCCGCAAACGAAGAGCTGCTCGCTATGCTCAAAGAGCAAAACGCGGCCTCCGTAGGCGGCGTCATACATTGCTTCTCCGGCACGGAGGAGGACGCGGCGGCGGCGCTTGCGCTTGGCTTTTACATCTCCTTCGCCGGCCCCATCACATACCCAAAAAATCAAAGGCTGCGCGAGATCGCTATGAGCGTGCCGCTAGACCGCCTTCTCTGCGAGACGGACTCGCCCTACCTGGCGCCTCAGGGCTTTCGCGGCAAGGCGAACGAGCCGCGCCACGTCCGTTCCGTCTACGAGTATCTTTCGATGCTCAAAAAGATGCCGCTTGAAGAATTCAGCGCGGCGGTCAAGGAAAACGGCGAAAGACTATTTGGATGGAGCAGATGATATAAAATGTTTGAATATAAATTGATTGCGGAATGTCCAGAAACCGGCGCGCGCGCGGGAGAGTTCACAACGCCGCACGGCGTTATCAAGACGCCCGTCTTCATGCCGGTCGGCACTCAGGCTACTGTAAAGTCGATGACGCCGCCGGAGCTTGAAGAAATGGGCGCGCAGATAATACTGGGCAATACCTACCATCTGAACATGCGGCCCGGTGAGGATATCGTGGCGGAGGCTGGCGGCCTCCACCGCTTCATGGGCTGGAATCACCCGATACTGACCGACAGCGGCGGCTTTCAGGTATTTTCGCTCTCAAAGCTCAACAAAATCGGCGAAGAGGGCGTTGAGTTTCGTTCGCACATCGACGGCAGCAAACATTTCATGCGCCCCGAGGATTCTATGGCGATACAGGAGAAGCTGGGAAGCGACATAGCGATGGCCTTTGACGAGTGCGTCTCGCTGCCGACGACGGAAAAATATTCGCGCGAGGCGATGGAGCGCACGATACGCTGGGCGAAGCGCTGTTCAGATTTTCACAGCCGCACCGACCAGGCGCTCTTTGGCATCGTACAGGGCGCGCTATACGAGCACCAGCGCATTGAATGTATAGAGCGGCTAGAAGAAATCGGCTTTCCGGGGTACGGCATAGGCGGGCTTTCCGTCGGCGAGAGCCACGCGGAGATGTACCGCGTGCTTGACGCGCTTTCGCCGCACATGCCGAAGGCAAAGCCCCGCTACCTTATGGGCGTGGGGTTTCCGACCAACCTCGTTGAGGGAGTGGCGCGCGGCATAGACATGTTCGACTGCGTCCTGCCTACGAGAAACGGGCGCAACGGCCAGGTGCTGACGCGTCTTGGAAAAATGAACATAAAAAATCAGGGCTTCGCGCGCGATTTCACGCCTGTAGACCCAACATGCGGCTGCTACGTCTGCCGCAATTTCACGCGCGCCTATCTGCGCCACCTATACACGGCGGGCGAAATGCTCTCAGCGCGCCTGTGCAGTTGGCACAACCTGCATTTCTTGGTCAACCTCATGCACGACGCGCGGGCCGCCATTATTGACGGAAGATTCCCCGCCTTCCGCCGTCAGTTTATGGAAAATTTCATGGAGGGCGCCTATCTTAATGAGTGATATCGAAAGCCGCGTAAAGAAAAAAATCAATACGCTCACCGGCGAACAGCGCGAAATAATAGAGCGCGGTTCTAATATCATAAAATCAGGCGGACTTGTAGCCATCCCGACAGAGACAGTCTACGGCCTTGGCGCAAACGCGCTTGACGCCGCGGCCGCCTCACGCATATACGAGACGAAGGGACGGCCCTCGGACAATCCGCTCATACTCCATGTTTCAAGCATCGAAATGACGGAGCGCCTGGTTGAGATAACGCCGGGCGCGCGCAGGCTCATGGAAACATTCTGGCCCGGCCCGCTTTCGATCGTTTTGACCGCAAAAGAGATAATACCGCTTCGCACTAGAGGCGGCCTTGCTACAGCCGCCGTGCGTATGCCGGACAACGCCTTCGCTTTGGCCCTCATAGAGGCGGCGGGGCTTCCGATAGCGGCGCCCTCCGCCAACATAAGCGGACGTCCCAGCCCGACGGACGCCGCCACAGTGTGGCAGGAGATAGGCGGTAAAATCCCGCTCATAATAGACGGCGGCGAAACGAAATTCGGCGTAGAGTCCACAGTGCTGGACATGACGGGAGAAAACCCAGTGCTGCTTCGCCCCGGCGGCCTTGCGAAAGAGGAGATAGAGGCGGCGCTCGGACGGCCGGTGCTGCTCCCGCAGGATCAGAAAATGATAAAACGTTCCCCAGGCACAAGATACCGCCACTACGCGCCATCCATCCCGCTGCGCCTTTGTGCGCCGGAGGAGGCGCCGCAAAACGCGCAAAATTGGGCGTGGATAGGGACTGCCGTCCCCAACGGCACGCCCGCGGTAAAAATAATATTCAAAGACGACGCGGAGTACGCAAAAGAATTATTCCGCGCGCTGCGCTCCATTGAAAAAAGCGGAGCGGAGATCATCTACGCGCAGAGGCCCGACGAAAAAGGCATAGGCCTTGCGCTCAAAGACAGGCTGGCAAGAGCCGCCGGAGCCTGACGCAAATGCTGATAATAGAAGAAAAGAAGGATAAGACGCGCTTTCTGCCGATTCTTATAATTGGCGATGAACAGCTCAGCATGATAGAAAAATATATCAACACAGCGTCGCTTTTTGTACTCTATGACGACGAACCGCGCGCCGCAGCCGCAGTATGCGACAACGGCCACGGCGTTTACGAGATAAAAAATATCGCCGTCAAGCCTGAATATCAGAGACGGGGATATGGGAGCGCGCTTATAGATTTCATCTGCCGTTGTTATGCGCTGGAGATGCAAAAACTCATATTAGGCACAGGAGCTGGCACCTCCGTAGTAGATTTTTACAAAAAGCTTGGGTTCTCAGAATACGGGCTTATCAAAAATTATTTTTCTGACAACTACGATCTTCCAATCATAGAAGACGGCATACTCCTTCGCGACATGGTGTTAATGGAGCGGACGGCAAAAAGTCTATAGCACCAGACGCCCCATTTGTTCTTTATCCGGTAGAGGGCCGTCGTCGAAGGCTCTTGCCGCCGCAATGAAGGCTTTGAGTGAGTCTGTAAGATATTTGTTCTTGTGATAGGCGAGCGAGAACACCCTCTCCCAGTCGCTGTGCGGGCCGCAGATGGCGCGCACTCTGCCGCTTTTTAAGTGCGGGGCGAGCAGCCGTATAGAGGCCACGCCAAGACAGCCTTCCTCTGTCACGGCGCGGAGCGTCGCGTCAAAACAGGCCACCTCCCATTTTATCTTCAGCTTGCCTCCGTGCGCCATTACGAAATCTTCAAAAATGGCGCGCGTGCCGCTGCCGTGCTCGCGCATGACGAAATATTCCGCGCAGGCCTCATCCAGCGTCACCGTCTTCTGCTTTGCGAAGGGGTGAGCCGCCGCGCAGAAGAGCACGGTAAAATCGTCCATCAGCCTCTCCGTAACGAGGTCGGGGCTTTTGACGCGTCCCTCGACCACCGCTACGTCCAGTTCTGACGAAAGAAGCATCGACTCGATAGTCTCCGTGTTGTTGACGAAGCTGTATATCTCCGTCTCGGGCATCCCAGCCGCGAAATTCTTTAAGACTTCGGGCATCACGCACATGCCTACCGTGACGGAAGAGCCGACGCGCAGCCTGTGCCTGCGTTTTTCAGGCAGCATCGCGTATTCAAGCTCCTCAAAAGAGAGAAGCACACGGCGCGCCTCCTCCAAAAATTTTTTGCCCTCTTCCGTTATGTATATTTTTTTTGCCAGCCGTTCAAACAGCCTCACTGAATAATGCTGTTCAAGCTCCGCGATTATCTGGCTCACCGCCGGCTGTGAAAGATGCAGCTCGCGCGCGGCGGCGCTCATCTGTCCGCTTGCGGCGACTGCTGCAAATACCCTTAAATGGTTGAGCGTCATAGTTTCTACCTGCCTTGATATAAGTATAAATTATATCTATCATTATATTTTATAAATATTAATAATCAATAAGAGGAGCTATAATCTTTTCAACAACTTATTTGAAGGGCGTGAAAGAATGAAAATTTTAGTCATCGGCGGAGTGGCGGCTGGCACAAAAGCGGCGGCGAAGCTCAAACGCGAAGACAGGTCGGCGGACGTGCTGATACTTGTAAAAGATGAAGAAATATCATACGCGGGCTGCGGCCTGCCCTATTATCTGAGCGGCGTCATAGAAAACAGAAGCTCGCTCATCGTAAACACCCCTGAAAAATTTTCAGCGCTGACGGGCGCTCGGGTGCTCACCGGCAAAGAGGCCGTGGCTCTAGACAGAACGGCCAAAAAAGTCACCGCCGTTGACGTAAAAAGTGGTCAAAATGAAGAATATTTGTACGATAAACTTGTCATAGCGACGGGCGCTTCCCCGATAGCTCCGCCCGTTCCCGGCCTCGACCTTAAAAACGTCTTCTTCATGCGCCGTCCCGACGACGCAGAGGCGGTACGCTGCGCTATGGCGGGCGGAGAGATAAAACGCGCCGTCGTCTGCGGAGCCGGCCTCATCGGCCTTGAAACGGCGGAAAACTTGGCGGCGGCTGGAATAAAGGTGACCGTCATCGACATGGCGCAGCAGATACTGCCCGGCTTTGACCCTGAGATAGCGGGGTACGTTGAAAATCATCTGGCCGCTAAGGGAGTCGTCTGCCTCACAGGAGCTAAACTGCTGGAGATAACGGGCGCGGATAAGGCCGAAAAAGTTGTCACCGACAAACGCTCGCTCAAAGCCGACGCCGTGATCCTCTCGCTCGGCATCCGTCCGAACACCGCTTTTTTGAACGACAGCGGTATAGAGCTGCTGCCCAATAAAACCATAAAGGTGAACCGCCAGCTCATGACAAACGACCCTGACATCTACGCCGTCGGAGACTGCGTCAGCGTATCCAGCCGCCTCACCGGAGCCTCCGCGTGGTCGCCGATGGGCTCCTCCGCAAATATAGAAGGACGCCTTGCCGCGCAGAGCCTGGCCGGAAAAGAGGTGGCATACGCTGGCGTGCTCGGCACCGGCATTTGCAGCCTGGCCGGCCTCAACGTCGGGCGCACGGGGCTTTCGGAGGCCGCAGCAAGGGCCGCTGGCTGGGACGTTGTATCCGCTGTGAGCGTTGTGGACGACAAAGCCCACTACTATCCCGGCGCGTCAAACTTTATAATAAAGCTGACCGCCGACAGAAAAACTGGAAAATTCCTGGGCATACACGCGCTGGGCACAGGCGCGGTCGACAAGCTGATAGACATGGCTGCGGTGGCCCTCACAATGAACGCCACCCTTTCGGACCTTGAAAACATGGACCTCGCCTACGCGCCGCCGTTCTCCACGGCGATACACCCGTTCGTACATGCGGTCAACGTTCTTATAAACAAAATAAACGGCGACTTTGAGACCTTCACTCCGCTTGAATACGCAAACGGAGCCGCCTCCGACTACAGGACGATAGACGTATCCATCCAGCCGTCGCTCAAAAACGCGCCGTATCTGGACCTGTTGAAGATAAACGGCCCGCTTGAAGAATATAAAAAAGATGAAAAACTGCTGCTCGTCTGCGCGAAGGGCAAGAGGGCCTACCTTGCGCAAAACAGGCTCAAATTTTACGGATACGTAAACACAAAGGTGCTTGAAGGCGGACACACCTTCAACGAAATCAAAAACGAAGACTAAGGGGAAATGACGATGGCAGCGTGCATAGTGACGCCTGAACAGGAAAAGGCCGTAAAGGCGTTAGGTTTTTTAAGGAACAAGGGGACGGATAATTTTTCAGCCAGGATAATCACCGTCAACGGCAAAATAACAGCCGACCAAAACATCCGGCTCTCTGAGGCCGCAAACAAATTCGGAAACGGCGTCGTCACCATGACCACGCGCCTGACGCTCGAATGTCAGGGCGTCCCATTTGAGAAGATAGAGGACTTCCGCGCCTACATCGCCGAGGCCGGACTTGAGACCGGCGGCACCGGCTCCAAAGTGCGCCCAGTCGTCTGCTGTAAAGGCACCACCTGCCAGTACGGTTTGATAGACGCCTTCGCCCTCTCCGAAGAGATACACAAACGTTTTTACAAAGGATACAGGAGCGTGAAACTGCCCCATAAATTTAAAATAGCCGTCGGCGGATGCCCCAACAACTGCGTCAAGCCGGACTTGAACGACTTTGGCATAATCGGACAGCTTGTACCGGCCTACGATGAGGACGATTGCAGCGGCTGCAAGAAGTGCGCGGTAGAAAAGGCCTGCCCGACGGGTGCGGCAAAACTTACGGACGGAGCGCTCAAGATAGATAAAACGCTCTGCAACAACTGCGGCCTCTGCGTTGGCAAGTGCGTCTTTGACGCAATAGAAGACGGCGCGCGCGGCTTTAAGGTGTATATCGGCGGCAGATGGGGAAAGAACGTCGCCGTCGGACGCGCGCTTTCAAAAGTTTTCACCACAAAGGAAGAGACGCTAGAGGTTCTCGAAAGAGCGCTTCTGCTTTATCGTGAGCAGGGCAGAACGGGCGAACGCTTCTCCTCGACAATAGCGCGCCTTGGCTTTGACTACGTGGAAAAGGAAATCACCGAGGGAGAGATCCTCGCAAGAAAAGATCAGATAATAGAGTCCGAGCTGCACGCAACGGGCGGCGCCACCTGCTAAAATAAAAAGCATGCGAAAAGGGGACCGCGCAGGCTGCGCGCCGCTCTTTTCGCATGCTCTATAAATGGGCCGCGCGCCGTTTATGTGTCGGCGCGTTCAACCACTCCGCGCTTGGCGCAGCCGTCATAATCTTTTCCTTTGAACGTCAGGACGGAGCTGTATTCATTCTCAAATCCGTTGTCGTCCTTTGATTTGGTGAAAATTATCTTAAGCCCCACCTCGGCCTCTTTACTTGCCTCATTCGCTCCGGGCAGTTTA
Organism: Cloacibacillus sp.; assembly: GCA_036655895.1. Taxonomy (NCBI): domain Bacteria; kingdom Thermotogati; phylum Synergistota; class Synergistia; order Synergistales; family Synergistaceae; genus Cloacibacillus; species Cloacibacillus sp. The sequence goes on from JAVVPF010000001.1 coordinate 49,834, forward strand.
CCTGTAAAAACTTCGCCGTTTTCTATGCTTTTACGTTCAACTGTCAGCTGTTCAAGCGGGGAAGTCCCAAACTCAAGCTCCATAATGTCTCCGCTTATCGTGGCGCGCCACAAAAATTCCCCGCTGTAAGCGGTGTAGGCCGCAGGCGCAGCAACGCCCGCCTCTTTGCCCGCCTCCTGAGTGCGGAAGAAACAGAAAACCGCAAACATCAGCGCAAGCGCCGCCACGATCCGCAATATCTTTGTTTTATACATCGTACACCTCCTTGACTGTTTATTTATTATTATACGTAAAAGTCAAAGAGCGTCAAATGCTTTTAAGCTGCTTTTGTCTCTGTATTTTATATATTAAAGTTTTCTAAAGCTTTTGCGATGTTAAGTATAAGAATCATATAATACTTGCTGTACTGGAGCTTTTGGGCCGCTCTATAAATTAGAGCGGCCCAAAATGAACTTAATTATTTAAACCGGACGCAGGATTTCCCATTATCTCGTTTGCGATTTTAAGAATAACTTCATCCCCGCCTACGTGCCCCGTGTATGTGGTGTAATCTGCGTCCTTAGTAGTGGTCTCCCACATTCCATCACTATCGTTACCAAGCAAATCAGTCAACTTTACAGCATCACCGTTCTCTCCGTTGATTGTGAGGGTATGGCCGCTGTCCGTCATGTCAAGCACATCTTTCGCGGAGAGGTGGTCTAAGGTATGGTCTCCATTTCTTAAGTCTATTACCTCGATGTTTTTGATATTTACACTGCCGTTGAAATCGATGTTGTTATTAGTGAGGTCAGTATGATAATTCGGCATCACTAGAGTATCACGGCCTTCGCCTCCGTCATACGCAGCGGCAGCTCTGCCTTTATATATAAGCATATCGTCTCCATTTCCGGGAGCGGCGTTTGATATTTCAACATCAAATTTCTCATATCCGCTATGAGTGGAGACAGAGGTGCTAGATCCTTCTACAGTCCAGATATCCATATACGCCTCTTTTACGCCACCAGTTGCTGTATGCAGGAATTGGAGATCGCCGAGTCTCTCGTGCTCTATGCCTGAGACTGTGTAAGCGTCAGTTGCTGAATCATAGGTTGCGGTCAGAAATACATCGTCATGCGAATTATAGAAAGAGACTCCATCGCCAAGCCCCTTTATGCTGATGCTGACCGTTTCAGAGCCGTCGGTGTCGATGACTGTAGCGTTGGGGTTTAAGTTTATAAAGCTGCCCTCCATGCCTACGGCGCGCGTTGGCGCAAACGATGAGATACCGTCGGCGACCGCTTCAAATGTAATCTGAAAGTTATCAGAATGTGCAGAGGCTGCGGGGAGCAGAGCTCCTTCGCCGGAGAGCACGGAAAGCGTCAGATTTTCCACCCCGCTGTAGTTGTCAAGCGATTGGACAAAGACGTTTGGAATAGAGCCGTCTGCGTTTAATTTTATTGACCATACATATTCAGTGCCGTTCCACATCTTTGAGGCAATTGTCGCGCCTGCGCCGTCGTCCGAGTCGCCGTACCATACGGTATACTTATCGGCATTGTCGCTGAATCCGGAGAGCACCGCGCTGTACGCTTTTTCTGAGCCGTCGTTGTCTATGAGTCCAGTGCTTGTGATATTGAGCTTTATAAGCGCGTCTTCTTTGCCGGAGGCATCCGCAGTATGAATGTCATAGCCGCTGTCGATTGGTGCTACTTCGATATTCAGCTTGTTGCTTATTGAGGTCACAATATCAGTATTTGAAGCTCCCTGTTCCTGTACGAGCAGCATTGCCGTAAGCACAAACGACCCTGAATAATAATCGGCCGGCTGGTAGGTAAAGTCAATGGAGCTTCCTTTTGTGACGCCCTCAATTACATAATACGAGCCGTTAGCAATGCCGGATACGCCGGATACTGTCTCAAGAGCATATATTGTGCCGTTATAGACAAGCGTGTCTGAGGCGCCGGCTCCGTCCATCTTGATATATAATTTTCCCCCGTTCACTATATTGCTATGCGTACCGTCGGGGCCGTCCTGAAGGTTGAGCGAAAAATCAATTTGGTGATTTTCGCCTTTTTGGTTCTCAGCAACAGATGTGTTTGTTGATGTGAGTTGAAGTATCATGGCGTCGGTGACGGGGGCGACGTCAGGTTGTATAACAACGCTGCCGCTCTGTTCCAGTCCTCCATTGTTGGCGGTATCTCCGTCGTTATCCCAGCCATGAGTGGACCATTCGATATTTAGGTTTGTAGCGCCGTTGTTTGAGTTGAAATCTTCAGGCAGGGTCACCTTCAGATTTTCAAGAACGCTCTGTAGATCGGCATTGTTTCCGCATCCCGTGATAATGTATTTGCCGCCGGTGACAGCGCTGCCGTTGATCTCCGAGCCGGTCGGCAGGCCGTTCACAGTTATTTCAAAACGGTAGACTCCACTGTTGTCAACGTCGGTTGTTCCGTCTTTGACAAATTGCGCTTGGAAGAGAGTCCACATCGTGGTATCCGATGAATCTTCGATTGTTCCGGTGCCTTTGATGAGCATGACGTCTGGAGCCTGGATATCAACGCCCTTGTCACCAGTGGGGAAGTTGATATGCAGATTCCACGATGCGTCCGTGCCTGTATCCAGTTCCGCTCCCGTAAGCGAGCCGGAGCTGTCCTGCGTCACGCCTGTCACCGTGATCGTCGCATCTTTGCCGTTCCAGGCCCAGAGGTTTCTGTTGCTTTCATCGACAGCAAACTGGAGCGTTTTTTCTATTGAATCATTGCCATTAAATTCGTTTCCAGTGCCTTGGTACTTCAAGACCCAAACGCCGGTATTTTTTCCGCTGCCGTCGTCGCCAAGATATGTACCGCCAACAAGTCTTACGCCGTCTGGTATGCCTTCAACGCGTATCATCACGAGCCGTTCGCTTCCGTCTTGATCGACAGGCGGCTTCACGTCTACAGTGATATCAAACGACGCGGAGCCAGTGACGGTGACGTCGTTGTCTGTTGCTGTAGCTTTGCCTGAGCTAACAGTGATGTCGCCGTCATTGATGACATCCATATTAGCTTCGTCCGTTACCGGTTTGACTGTGACCTTGTATCCGTCGGTCAAATCAGATTTGATGGTCACAGAATCAATAGTCGCTGTTTGCTCCGCATTTTTGAAGTCGGTGATGCCGTACTTTACTTCAAATGTTTCCGAGCCGGACCAGTCCTGAGCGCCCTTAATAAATATCTTGCCCATTGCGTCGCCGGATATTTTATAATAGCCGTTCTCTATGGTTATTCCTGTTATGTTGCCTGCGGCGGCAGCGGCAAGGCTTTGGCCTGTCGTTCCGTTCTCGGAATATGAAAGAGTAAAATGTTTGCCGCCGTTTCCGTCTACATCCGTTATCTTTAGGAGCACATAGGCCACTGTTTCATCCGTATCGCCATTGTTATGCACTACGTCAAACGATACTTGCGTCAGCACATCCTCCGACGCCTCGACAGACGAATGTATCGCTGCCTCCGGCGTTGGAGTTACAACCACTGTCACGTCGGTCATGCTAGATTGTTTCGAATTACCGTCGTTTTCTGTGGAGACTGCCTGGGCCTGGAATTTTATCTCTCCGCTGAAGTTTGGAGGGGTCGTAATGAAATCCTTGTCTGTAGGATTGGTGACGAGCCATGACCTGCCAGCTCCTGTACCGCCGAGGAACTGAACGTTGGCTCCCGAAAGAGAAAAGCCCTCCTGAAGCCCCGTGATCCTCACGGTCACTATTTCTGACGTATCCGTTTTGTCCGCCTGCTTGACGATGAAGCTGCTGATAGGGATGCCGCCGGTCTCAGCCTGAGCCTCTGTAAACGCTGTGGTTCCGGACGCGACGGGGTTATTTACGACAGTAACATCGTCGGCCACGCCTACTACGTCAACATGGAGCGTTATGCCGCCAGTTGCAGGGTATGGCGTGGAGGTTGCTGCGCCGTCCACAGATACGCCCGTTACCGTAAGATCAAAATCTACGTTGCTGTCCGTTGGCGGCCTGATAAAAAGCTTAGTGGTATCAAAGTTGTCGATAGTTATTTTAAACGAACCGTCTGCGTTTTTAACAACCGTTATTCCACTTCCGCTTACATTTGGGCTTGTGGCAGTATACTCAACGCCGTCGTATTTAATGGTCGCGTCTTTTGGTACTCCGTCTATCGTCACATTGAAAGTCTCCGACGGGTCTACGCTGGCGGGTTTGATGGAAAGGTTTATAAAGGTGTCCTCTTCGCCTTTGGCCTGCGCCGCCGCTATTGTATAAATGCCGTCCGGAACAGGGGCAATGACGATGTCAGTAAGTTCTGCGGCGCCCGAAGTGTTTGTCACTTTGGTTCCAGTATCCGCGTCGAAATCTTCCGTATATGCCTGCATTCCGATTTTAAAGGTTCCAGAGACGTTATCGGGAGCCTTGAATTCAACGGTGTCCAGATATTGTGACTCTATTTTGATCGGCTCGCCTGTATATTTTATTTCTATCCATGTTATCCCGCCGTCTGTGCTGTATCGAAAAGAGGAGCCAATAGCGCTCTCTCCGGCAATTCCGTTGGTTAGAAGAACAGGAGTAAACAACGCATAAGTCTTTTCCGCCCCAGAGTTATCGGTATCTAGGTTCTTCCACGGAGTTTTTAAATCCACCCCGTCAGTCTTAAGGTCAAACCATGTGTCTTCAGTGCCGGGAGTGGTGTATGCGTGGTTGCCATTCATCGTAAGCTCATGATTGCTGTCAGCCGGCGTCGGGTCGCCGGTTCCTTGCACCCTTTCGGCTATCGGCGTGACAGTGACTTCGATATCAAGAGCTTTGTCCGCTGTGTCCGTTTTGCCATTTCCGGTGTCTTCTGTGCCCACTGTGATGTTAAGCTTGGCGTCGGCGCTTGAATTTTTGGGCGGCAGGATCTTATAGTCGGCGTATTTATTTCCGGTTATATCTGCTGCGGCAATGGAATAATTTTTTGCGCCGTCACCAGTAAACACAAGATTCCCGGCGCTATCATATATTGCCCAGCCAGCGGGCACATCATTGACGGTTATGGAGGTTATTTTTTCGCTGTTGTCACCGTCGGTGAGTTTCAGGTTTTTCAGGAAATCAACGGCGGAATCTTCTGTTGTTGTCACATCGCCTGCGCTGACGTCGCCTGCCACCGGATCAACATGGATAACCAGCGTTATAGAGTCTGACTCTGTAACTGTCGTCACGGTTGAATCGCTGTCGGTGTCTTTTGCACTAAGCGTAACTGTTATTTGAGAGAAGTCGCCGCTGAAATTTTTCCCGGGCGTAACTTGGATATCTGGCATAGCGCCATCTTTGCCCAGGGCGGCACTCCATGTCCCGTTGTCTATGTTTATTGTGGTTCCGTTGATGGCTGTTCCTTTCGGGATGCCGCTTAGTGTGATGGTGCGGCCTTCGCTGCCGTCGGTATCGTTGAATGTCTTTGTAAGAAGATCTTTTAGGTTGAATGTCGCGTCCTCTTTTATAGTCAATATGCCCTTATCGGAGGTGCTGGAGGCATCTATGACCACGCCGCTACTTGTAGCTCCTGGGTTAAAGTCAAGTGCAACGTCGTCCGTTACAGCCTGCACTTCAACGTGGATGTCGATGGTCGTATTTGCGCTGTTTGCCGGAGCGAGCGGATTTCCGCTTTTGTCGACTTCGTAGCTGTCCACTTTGAGCTTCATGTCTACATCATTATGGCTATCTGCCGCTGGGATGAATTTTAGAGCTGCGAACTCCTCCCGCGTCAGGAAGATTGCACCCGTCGTGTCTATGCCGCTGTAATGCAAAGTTGTGTCCGCGGCCGTTGTGCCTGATGTCCCGACGATGATTATCTTCACAGAGCCGTTATCTGAGGGGCTTGTATATAAAGAAGTTCCGTCAGCCTTTGTCAGCTTGCATCCGTTGTCTATGCCGTCTATGGTTATAGCTCCAAGCCTTTCTCCGTTCAGAGAATCGGAGACGGAAGGACATGTGAGGCCTAGCGCGACAGCAGTATCTTCCGGCGTCGCTTTGTCGATATCAACAAGGCTAGGTGCATCTGCCTCGGGATTTATCGTTATTGTCAGCGTTGAATCAGCTGTGTAGTAGGTATCAACAGAGGCGGAAAGGCCGTTCGTCACCGTATAGGTCACTACAGGCACAGAGCCATGATAGTTTTGGACTGGCGTAAAAGTCCAGCTTCCGTCTGCCTTTAATGTGAGGCTGCCAACCTTATCTATTGTGACCGTCTCTCCGGGAGCATGTTCGTTTAAGTCGCCTTCAACTCTAAACTTTGTGACCACAAGCCCTTCTCCATAATCAGGGTCGTCCGTGTCATTGGTCAACACGTTGCCGCTTTGAGTGACATCCTCATCGGCGTTGCTTGTATCTGGCGCTACGGCGGGCGCGTCATCTGTTCCGGTTATCGTTATGGTTATGGTCTGCGCGTCATTGTTATTTGCCGCGCTGGAATCATCCGTCGCCTTGACTACATATTCAATGACGATAGTTTCACCCTTCGGAAGGAAGTTAAAGGTCTCCGTTCCGGAATTGAAATTCCAGTTGATAGTCCCGTCGTTGGCAGTATTTCCAATGACGGCCGAATTATCCACAGCAAGCATCGACAGCAGTTTGTTTAGTGTCTCCTGCGGTATTTTTGTAGCGTCGAAAGTTCCGCTGTTCGCAATTTTGACCTCTGTCACGGAAGGTGTGACGCTGTCTTTAGTGTCCACATCGGAGACGGAGAGCGTGCCTGCTGTAGTGAGAGCCGCGTTTGTTTCTGTAAGGCCCGCACTGTCGCTGTCTGTTCCGGACAGAGAAATCACAGGCGCGTCGTTTGTCCCTGTTATGGTTATAGTAAGAGTCTCGCTTGCCGTGGCGCCATGTTCGTCTTTTATCACTACATTGAACGTATCTGTTATAGTCTCTCCAACGCGCAGAGCCTGTACATTGGCGTTTGCGTTGTCGAGGTCGTATGTGTATGTTCCGTCAGCTTTTATAGTGACGGAGCCGTAGACGCCCGTAACGGCGTTGTTTACGTTGGCTTCACTGTCTGCAACTTTGAAGACCGTTAACGTATGCGCGTTGTCTACGTCCGCGTCGTTTTTAAGAATGTTCCCGTCGGAGGTCGTATGACTTTCGTTTGTTATGGTTCTCGTATCCTCGACTACCGAGCCCTCGTTGTTGACAGCGGTAGGCGCGTCGTTGGTGCCGTGTACGGTGACGGTTATTGTCTGGTCTGTGGTTCCGCCGTGGCCGTCCGAGACTGTGACCGTAAATACCTCGTCATGCGTCTCGTTTTCAGCTAAAGCCTGAACGTTGGTGTCGTCGTTGCGCAGGGTGTATTTATACGAGCCGTCAGCGCTGATTGTAATATCTCCATACGCTCCATTGACTACGGAGCCGACTTTTGCAGCCTCGCCGTCAACGGCGCTTATAGCATGTATATCGCTTACGTCTACATCCGTAACGTGGTCTGTTATTACGTTTCCAGAGACGAAGAGCGCATCGTTTTGCGCAGCCGTTTTGTCTGCGTCCTCTGCGACCTCTCCTGTAATAGCGGAGACAATCGGCGCGTCGTTTGTGCCGGTTATTGTGATTGTTATTTGGTGGGTGTCGGAGGCGTTTTGGCTGTCGGTGGCCTGGACTGTGTATGTTAGTTCGAGCGTTTCACCGTTCGCTAGATAATCGAATTTTTCGTTTCCGGCGTTGAAGTGCCATGTGAACTGTTTGTCTGTATCTCCGTCCCCGAGCACCGGCCCGGAGGGCAGTCCCAGCATTGATTTAAGGGCGTCGTTATCTGACGGCAGGCCGTTCGTTACGCCGTTTGCCTTTACTTCAATGACTTTGACATGTACTATATCTTTTACATCTACGTCTTTAAGCGTCAGCGTATGGCTGGCGGTCAGAGGCGCGTCCTCTGTCAGGGCGTCCGAATCGTTGTCTGTGGTGGCAGGTTCTACTGTGATTTGCGGCGCGTCGTTCGTGCCAGTTACTGTTATGACGATGGGAATGTCTACAGAACCGCCTTTGCCGTCTGAAATCGTCGCCGTGAAGATATCATCTGTTTTTTCTCCCTCTTCCAGCGCGTTGATTTTTGCGTTGCTGTCGCCTGTGTCCGCTTTGTATGTATAGTTTCCGTTTTGATCTATGGTCAGCTTTCCGTATGCGCCTTGTAAATAGGTGCTGCCGTCTACGACCCCATCAGTGGCCCCGTATTTTATTCCAGTCGTGGTGAAGCTGTTGTCGCTGATGTCCGCGTCTGTAAAGTGTTCGCCGCGGGCAAGCGTCCCTGTAGTTGATGCGCTTGCCGCCGCGTCCTCTTTTACTGCGCCGACAGCGTCCGATTTCCATAGCGGCGCGTCGTTTGCTCCGTCGTAGGTTACCGTTACGGTGGCGGTCTCTGTGTTTCCGGCTATGGTCGTTACTGTGTAGGTGAAGCTGTCGGTCTGCGATTCTCCTGCGGCGAGGCTTTGGTCCGTCGGCGTGTATATGACTTTGTTGTCGGCGGTTATCGTTATTGTGCCGTGGCTGCCCTGTGTCACTTCGGTGATTTTGGCGCCGTCCGCGAAGGTGTCGTTTTTGAGGAGGTCTATTGTGATGGGGGTGTTTTCGTCGGTGGAGCCCGCGTCGTTTGTCGTGTCGGAGACGGAGCCTACGGTGACGCTGACCTCGGAGGTGTATGTCCTGTTTGACTGGTCGTGGAAGACGCAGGTTATTGTGTCTTCTCCGTGGAAGTCGGGGTTTGGCGTGTAGATGAGCGCGCCGTCCGCGCCTATGGAGACTTTGCCGTGCGCGGCGTCGGCGGTGGCTGCGGTGAGGCTGAAGCCGTCCAGCCGTTCGTAGTTTTCAAGCGGGTTTATCCTAACGAAGCCGTCTTCCAGCGTGCGCACGGCCATGCTGTGCGGCGTCGGAGGGTTTATTCCCGTGTCTGTGGATATGGGGCGTTCCAGTTCTTCGTATGAGGGGCGCATTTTTTCGCCGCTGTGCCAGCCGTCGTCGCGTCTTCCCTCAAAGTCGCGTATGGGGTCGTGGTATGAGGTGGTTTCTTCTGTTATGGAGGCGTTGTAGGCAAATTTCACGCGCGGGTTGAGGGTAGCGCGGCCCGCCAGCTCTTCGGTGGTGTTTACGTCGCGTCCGTAGCCCAGGTTGAAGTCTTCTTTGTATTCTATGCGGGGCGTTTTTACAAATGAGTGCGCGGTGCCGTCTTCCATGGTTTGCGGGGCGCCATCCTGCTGCGCGTCGTCTGTTTTCTGCCGCTGGTCTGGTTTGTCGGGTATCTCGGGTGCGGTTTTCGCGTCGATGTCGTCTGGCACGGTTTCCTGCACGCCTGCGTCGCCAAGGATGACGTCGGCGTTTGGCGCTATTTCGCGCGTGGCTCCGTTAGGGTCTTCAAGTTCTATATGGCCGTTTTTTGTGATTATTTCGTCGCCGTCTTTGAGCCTCTGTCCTGCTGTTATGCGTGAGATGCGCCCTGTTTCGTCTTTTATAAAAACTTCGCCTGTTACGATTTTTACTACGTATTCGTTTGCCATGTCAATTCCTCCTCAATTTTAATGTTCTCTGAACGCTTTTTCTTTCGCCCTCATAAGAGGCTTGAGGAGGTACGAAAGTATTGTTTTTTTGCCTGTGATGATGTCGACCTGCGCCACCATTCCCGGAAGTATCGGTTTGTCCGCGCCAAATTCTTTTTTTGTGGTCTTGATGCGCACCGTGTAGTAGGTGTTGCCTCGTTCGTCTGTTATCGTGTCTGGGCCTATGTATTCTACTGCGCCGTCCAGTCCGCCGTAGACGGCGTACTCGTAGGCTGTGAATTTGACTATGACTTTTTGTCCCGCGCGTACGAAGGCTCTGTCGTTTGGCGAGAGCTGCGCTTCGACTACGAGTTCGTCTTCGTCTGAGACTATTTCCGCTACGGAGCCTCCCGGCATTACGACCGCGCCGGTGGTGTTGACGAAGAGCCTTTTTATTGTGCCGCTTATGGGCGCTTTTATTTCGGCCTGTGAGACGCGGTCTACGAGCGCTTTGTTGCCTTCGGTGAGGCTTTCAAGTTCGCGCAGCGTCGCTGTCAGTTCGTTGCGCCACGCGTTTGTGAAGCGAAATTCGGTTTCGCGCAGTTGTCCGTCGGCTTCGTTGATGGCGGCTTTTGTTCTGGTGAGCTGGGCCTGCGCCTGATTTCTGTCGCCTATGGCGCGCGCGCTTTCTTTTTGGAGGCGTATGACTTCCAGTTCGGAGACTGCGCCTGAGGCGAGCAGGTTTTTTGTGGCTTTGAGTTCGTCTTTGGCCAGTTCGCAGGCGCTTGTGAGCTGCGAGAGGCGTGCCGCGGCCTCTACGAGTTCCTGTCTTCTTTGGTTTGCCTGTTCCCGCGCGACGCGGAGGTTTGAGCGGAGTTCGTCTATGCTTGTCTGGTACAATTTTCTTTCGTGTTCGACGATGTTGGGCACGGCTTTTATCACTTCCTGCGCCGGCTCGAAGGGATGGCCTTTTGTGAGCGCGTCGAGGCGCGCGGCTTTTGCCATGAGCGACATGACCTGCGCCTGGCGTTCGCCGAGCGAGGAGGTGAATCTTGTCGGGTTTATTTTTATTATGACGGCGTCTTTTTGGACTACGTCGGATTCATGGACAAGTATCTCTTCTACCATGCCGCCGTCTACGGCCTGTATCACCTGGGTGCCGGAGGTGGGTTTTGCCTTGCCTGTGCCGTGGACCACTTCGTCAAGCGGCGCAAGCGCGGCCCAAAGCAGCAGTATGAGGAATATGGCGCATATTATGTAGATGAGGAATCGGGTCTTGACCGGTTCCTGAAGGCTTTTCGCAAGTCCGGCCTCCGCGGGCCAGTCTTTGCGGCTTCCGTCGTCGGCTGCGCCGAAGAGGCGCGCGAATATTTTTCCCGTCAGCATCTCTCCGAATCGCTCGGCTTTTGATATGGCTTTGCCTGTTTTTTCATAGGCTCTTTTTTCCATCAGGCAGGCCTCCTTATCTGTCCCTGTTTGAGCGCCGCAAGGACGGCCTCTTTCGGCCCGTCGGCTATGACGCGCCCTGAGTCAAGGATGATTATTCTTGTAGCGAGGTCGAGCAGAGATGATTTATGCGTTACCAGAAAGAGCGTTCTGCCTTGCAGATAGCTCATGAGGTTGTGCTTTATCAGCTCTTCGCTTGTTGAGTCCATTGAGGAGGTCGGTTCGTCGAGTATGAGCAGGGGCGGCTTTTTCAGCACGGCGCGCGATATTGCGACCGCCTGCCGCTGTCCGCATGAGAGGCTTGCGCCTCTTTCGCCGACCTGCATCTCAAAGCCTTTTGGATGGCCGCCGACGAAGGCGCCGAGGCCGCCGATGCGCGAGGCTTCAAGCAGCTCCGCGTCGCTTGCGCCGGGGCTGCCCATTAGCAGGTTTTCTCTGAGCGAGCCGAAGAAGAGCATGACGTCCTGCGGAACGACGCCTATGTTTCGTCTGAGTTCCGCCGGGTCTAGCTGGCGCGTCTCTATGCCGTCGACGAAGACTCCGCCTTCTGCGGGCTGGTAGAAGCCAAGCAGCAGTTTTGTCAGCGTTGTTTTCCCTGAGCCTATGGGGCCTATGAAGGCGACGCGCTCTCCGGGGTTTATTTTGAAGCTGACGCCTGTGAGCGCCGCTTTTTCCTGTTCAGGGTAGGTGAAGGTGACGTTTTTAAATTCCACGGCGCCGGTTATCTCCGGTTTGCTGAGGAAGGAGGAATCATCAGGATGTTCAGTTTCTTTGTTCATGATGTCGTCGAGCGCGGCAAGCGATCTTGCGGTGGAGTAGTACTGCATGAGGAGCCCAGCCACGCGGCTGATGGGCGCCATTGCGCGCGAGGAGAGCATGTAGGCGGCGATTAGGCTGCCCATGCTTATGGTGTTTGTCTTTATTTCGTATACGCCTATTATCATTGTCGCGATGGAGACGGTGAGCTGCACCCACTGAGTCCAGTTGACGACGGAGGATGAGAGCAGGTGGAGCTTGATGTTGATATCTTCAAGGTATTCGACGGTCTTTTCCCAGCGGTTCTGCATCTGCCCTTCGGCGCCCTGAGTTTTTACTGTGTCTATGGCGACGAGGCTTTCTACGAGCGTTGAGTTTTTGAGCGAGCTTGCGCGGTTGGTCTTCTCGGAAAGTTCGCGCATCTGTTTCTGTACGAGGACGGCGTGCAGCAGTATGAGCGCGGAGCCTATGAGCAGCGGCACTGCGAGCGGCCACGCTATTATGGCGATGACTGCGAGGAAGAATATAGCAAAGGGAAGGTCTACGTAGGCGAATACGGTGGCGGAGGAGATGAAGCTGCGCACGCTTTCGAAGCCCTGCACGCTGTGTATGAAGGAGCCGACGGAGGCGGGGCGCTCTTTTGTGCGGAGGCCGAGCACCTGCCGCATCATGTCCCCGGAGAGGCGTGAGTTTGTGCGGGCCGCGGCTACGTCCACAAGATACCCGCGCGCCATGTGGAGCACGAAGTCGGCCGTCACCATTATGAAGACGCCGACCGCCATCACCCAGAGGGATTCTATGGCGTTGTTCGGCACGACGCGGTTGTAGACGTTCATTACAAAAAGCGGCATTGCAAAGGCAAAGAGGTTGCTGAGGACGGAGGCAAGGATGATGTCGCGGTAGAGCGGCCTTTGAAGGGATATTTTCTCCCAGAACCAATGGCCCTTCTTCTCTTTTTCGTAGCTTGGCGCTCTTTCGTCAAATTTGAAAAGCGGAGCCATGTAGACGGCGTAGCCGCTGAAGCGGGAGGCCAGCTCTTCAAGGCCGACTGAGACCTCTCCGTCTTCGACCTCTGGGAATACGACGCGGGCCGCGCCGCGTTCGGTGTCTACGGAAAAAAGCACGCACGACGAATCTTCTTCGAGCAGCAGCACTGCGGGCATGAGCAGGGGGTTGAGCCGTTCTATCGGCCCCTGGACGAAGCGCGCGGTCAGCCCCGCCTTTTCCGCGGCGCGGCAGAATGACGACGGCGTAAGCAGGCCGCCTTCAAGAGGGAGGCCCGCCAGCATCGCGTCAAGCGATATGCGCCTGCCGTGAAAGCGCGCGACGGCCAGCAGCGAGGAGGCAAGCGGGCCGCCGTATTGCGTGCGGCACTTGCCTCCTTCTGCACAGCCGCTGTTGCTCACTTCGGCCCCTGTGGTAGGAAGTTCTTCATTTGGCATTATTTAATCCTTGTTTCCCAGCTCTCTCACTATTCTGTCCATGTCTATGCCGGCCTTTTGCGGCTCTGGCATTTCGACTTTTTTGATGTCGTAATAGGAGAGGAGGCGGCCTACCGAAGTGAGATAGTCCGCCTTCATTGAGGAAAGGTTATAGAGAGCGTTGACATAAGCCAGCTCCGATTGAAAGGACTCGTTTTCAGCGTCGAGGACGTCGAGCAGCGTGCGTCTGCCGGCCTCGAACTGTTTGACATAGGCTGTGCGCATTACCTGCGCCGCCTTTTTATGTTCCTCAAGGTTCGGGATCTGAAGTTCGATATTTTTCACGTCGTTATACGCTATCAGCACGGCCTGTCTGACGTCGCGCTCTATTTTTTTGAATACCTCTTCGGATTCCTGATACTGTTCCTCGGACTTTTTTATATTGGCTTTGTCTATGCCGCCGTTGTAGAGGTTGTAGCGGAACATGAGCTCCACCCATGATTTATCGCGGCGTCCCTTGTTGCCGTCTGTGTCGTGATCGAGATTCACTCCGGCGCGGAAATCAAGCTTCGGCCTCATGCGCGACGCCTGCTCCTGTATGGCGTGCCGCATTGAATTGGTGTTTTCTTTGTACGACGCGACCTGCGGGTTGCCGGTCAGCGCCTCTGTCACGCAGGCCTCTGGCTGCTCGGGCAGAGTCACTTCGATGACGGCCTCTTCCATCTGCTCTGCCGGCTCTATTCCCGTGACGCGCACATACTGCGTTATTGTGTCGTGCAGGTTGCTCTCCTCCGTCAGGCAGTTGACCTTTGCGAGCGCCAGACGTCCCATCGCGGTCTCAAGGTTGACCTTGCTGTCTACTCCGGCGATGGCTCTCTTTTTGACCTTTGCCAGCAGTTCTTCGTGGCGCGCGACGTTGTTTCTGGCCATAGCGACCGCCTTGCGGTATCTGATGACGTCCTGATGACAGCGGAAGCCGGCGTAGGCCACCTCTTCAAGCTTTGCCGAAAGGTCGAAGTAGCGCATGTTTTTAGCGTATTCGTAGCGCCGCACCTGGCTGCGCGTCAGATTGCCGTCGTAGATCGGCTGGGTGAGGATGAGCGAAGCGCCGTCTCTTGTATAGTCGAAAAGGTCGCTCCCGTTGTATCCCTCGCCGTCGAGGTTCTCTCTTCCGATGCCGGCGTAGGCGTCCAGCTTCGGCCTGTATCCGCCGAAGGCGGCCTGCCAGTCCCGCAGCGAGGCTCTAAAGGCGTGAAGCTTCGCCTGCGCCTCGGGATTTGTATCAACGGCCCTCTGTATAGATTCCTGCACGGAAAGGCCTTCCGCGGCGGCCGGAGCGGGGCAGCTCAGAACAAGAGCGGCGGCGCTAAAAACGCCCAAGAACAACGCAATTTTTTTCACAGTGACAAACATACGGCAACACTCCCACAGAATTAAATAGCACTATATAGATGCGGCGACGCCTCTAGCGGCGGCACCAAAATAACGTCTCGCGTAACGAGACATAAAAGACAATATAAACAACACTTCGCAGCGAACTGGGCAGATAACAAAAAAACAATGCCGCCACAGCCGCGCTGTGTCAGGGATACAATATGGGGTTTTTGGGGGGAAGGGCCGTCCTTATGAGGACTCCCTTAATTCAAACAACAGTTAAGCCTAACTATAACTATCGTTAGTAAGGAAGTATATCACTTTAGGCACTGATAAACAAGATGATGTCTATAAAATAAATGTTATTTTATGTTCTGACGCACAGAAAACACGTTGTTTTTTAACTTAGGCGTCACCGACGCGCGCGAATGAAGTGCACGAAACTGATACGGATAAAATGAAGGATATTTTTTACAATTTTGCGCAAACAGTATATAAAAAACTAATTTATATGCTAAAATACCTGAAACATAAATTTACGGGGAGTGAAAATATTGGAGAACAATAGCGTCAACGCGGTCTATGATTATGATGATTCGATACTGAGACTGCCGTGCGCTATTGCCGTCGTCGCCATCGAACGCGGCGGCCCCGCGCTGCGCTCTGTAAGCGACGGCTTCTGCCGTATGTTTGGCTTGCCCAGGGACGCGATATTCGCGGCCTGTAAAACAGATTTTTTTGCGCTGCTGCATCCCAACGATAAAGAGGCCATCCGAAAAAAATTTACCCTGCACTGCCGCGCAAGGGAAGATTTCAGTATG
This sequence comes from Cloacibacillus sp., assembly GCA_036655895.1. Lineage (NCBI taxonomy): Bacteria > Thermotogati > Synergistota > Synergistia > Synergistales > Synergistaceae > Cloacibacillus > Cloacibacillus sp. The sequence continues at coordinate 65,123 of JAVVPF010000001.1, forward strand.
CAGCACCGGATACTGGACGGGCGCGGCCGCTGCGTATGGCTTTTGGTGAGCGCTCAGATCCTCCCAAATGCTGACGGCGCGGTCTATTTTGTCAACTTCGCCGACATAACGTCCGACAAAGAGCAAGAGGACTCCACGCTGATGACCCAGAAAAAATACCGCACGGCGCTTCAAAAGGCGGAGGTAGATATCTGGGACTATGACATGGAGCATCGCAGCGTCACAAGAAAAAGTTATACGCAGGACGGCTCCTGCGTTGACAAAGTGATATGCGACGTGCCGGAATCCGTAATAGGATATGGGTGGGTTCATCCCGACAGCATCGAAAAATATCGAGGCCTCTACGCGAGGCTGCACCTCGGCGAAAAAGAGCCGTTTGTCGACATATTGGGTAAAAACGATGGAGGCGCCGGCTTGGAGTGGCGCTGGAAACGGCTCAGATACATGACCGTATCTGACGGCGGCCCTGTAAAGCACGCGATAGGCGTTGGGCTGGACATCACGGAGCAAAAGGCAGCGGAGGATCGCTTTCAGAGCGAACTTGCCTATCGCGAAGAAATGTTCAAGGATAAAAATATCATGTCGATGAGGCTCAACCTTACGGCAGACGTCATAGAGCACGCCTCGCAGCAGTATCAGCCGATACTTAAAGGCAATTACAGCTACGACAACTTCATCAGCAACGTCATATCCAGTTCTATTCCCGAAGAGACGCAGAGAGAGCGTTTTATCGAGACCTTCGCCAGAGAAAATCTCCTTAACTCCTACAACGCGGGGGGGGGGGGGGGTATCCTCTCTTATTCAGTGCGAATATCAGAGATTCATGCCGGACGGCACGCTGAAATGGGTGACGACGGTCATCAAAATACTTACAAAACCGTACACCAACGAGGTCATCGCGTTTACCACGACCGCTGACACAGACATGGAACATATCTCAAAGGAACTTCTTGAGAACGTGGCAAGCCATGATTATGACTATGTGATATATCTTGACGCTAAAAACAACAGCTACCGCATGTTCGCCTCAGACAGCAAAAACACCCCGCTGCCGCCGCAAATATGTTATGACTACGAAAGCGCGCTGAAAGTCCACGCCTACAAGTACGTGATACCTGAAGACATTGAATATACCATCCAGTGTATGCTGCTGAAAAACCTCTTTGAACAGCTTGAAAAGAACGACGTCTACGAATTCACCGTGAGCTCGGTAGAAAAAGACGGCTCCGTGCGCATGAAAAAGGTCAAATATTCCTACCTCGACAAGAAAAACAAGATAATGATCTTAAGCCGCACGGACGTCACCGATCTGTACCACCAGCTTCAGGAATACAACAAACTTAGGGAGCTGGCAAACAGAGACAGCCTGACCGGGCTTTACAACAAGAACTATTTTTACGCGAACCTTGCGCGTGAGGTCGGCACACCGGACGCCAAATGGATATTCTTCATCGACCTTGACGATTTCAAACGCGTGAACGACAAACTTGGACATTTGATGGGCGACAGGATCATCAGGGGCGTTGCCAATATACTGCGCGGAATATTCGGCGAAGAGGCCGTCGTTGGACGCTTCGGCGGCGACGAGTTTTTCGTCCTCCTAAAAAATGTTTCAGAGAGGATCGTCAGAGAACGCGCGGAAGAAATTTGCAGCAGCCTGTGCTTCCGCTACGACAATAACGCAAAACGCGTTGAAGTCCACGCAAGCGTCGGGGTATTCATGTTCAGCGAAAAAATGGAGGTCGAAGAGGTAATGCACTGCGCCGACGAGGCGCTCTACCACGCCAAGGCCGAAGGAAAATCAAAATACGTCCTTTATCACGAAATAACGAACCACGTCCCAATAGGGAACGCCCCGCGCCTCTCCAGAGGACAATAACGGGCGTCACGCCAGCGCGCGTCTTGGCGAATACTGTCATGCGCCCGCGGCCCTTACGTACTGACGCAGTGATATTACTGATGACATTAACGATAAAAATGTATAGTCATTTGAGAAATTAGCATAGCCGGTATGGAGGCAATAAAGTTAAAACTAATGTATAATCTATTTTAACGAGCATTGGTCATCATCGTATTGCGTGGGTTTAGCAATGTCGATATGATAGGTTTTTTTTAGATAAAGGGGTAGGATACGGTGATAAAAAAGTTTTTTTCGATAAATTTAATAATTTCCGTCATTATTATAAGCGGCTTTCTGTTGTCGGGACTGTCGTCGTTTTTTTCGTTCCAGGAGCTTTTTAAAAAGGATATAGAGGCCGTCTCGGAGCTGACTTCCGAGAATATTTTTGTAAATATAAACAATCTGATGGACAGACCCATCAATGTCTCTACCGCCATGGCGCACGATACGTTCCTTCGCGACTTTGTCAAGAAGGAGCAGCCGGGAGGGCTTTCACGGGAGCATCTGCTGGAGATGAAGGATTATCTGGCCTCGTACCAGAAGAAGTATAATTTCGATTCTGTCTTTTTCATTTCCACAAAGACGCACGCCTATTATCATTATAAAAACGGGCTGGACCGCCTGATGGGCAAGGGCAACCCGGAAAATATCTGGTATTACGCTTTTTTGAATGATCCCGCGGAAGTTTCTCTGAACGTGGACAATGACGAGTCGAAGAACGACGTTATTACGATTTTCGTCAATTATAAGCTCTACGACGAGGAGAAAAATCTGCTGGGCGTGGTGGGCGTCGGTATGGAGACGCCTTACATCCAGAAATTTTTGATGGAGAATGAAAACAAGTTCGGGGTGCACGCCTATCTGATAGACGCGGCGGGGAACGTGCAGCTTTCGTCGACGATTACGGAGTTTGAGGGCGTCAATCTTTTTAAAGACAAGGTGTACGCGCCTATGGCGGCGGCGATAAATACGCTCGGGGCTGGGAGCGATCATCGATGGTATCACACGAAGCAGTCTGACGGGTATATTATCACGCGCTATGTGCCCAATCTGAACTGGTATCTGGTAGTTGAGAAGAGCACGATGGAATTCCAGAGGAAGATGCTTACACAGTTTGCGGTGAGCCTTGCGTTTATGCTTTTCGTCATCTTGGTGGTCATAGGGATAACGACTGGGCTTATTAAAAAGTACAGCCTGAAGCTCTCGCATCTTGCTGAGATGGACCAGCTGACCGGCATAAAGAACCGCAGGAGTTATGAGAGCGAAACTGCGGCTTTTGCGGCGCATTTGGATAAGTTTAAAAGTTTTGGCATCGGTGTGCTGGACCTGAATAATCTAAAGGCGACGAACGACCTGTACGGCCATCAGGCGGGGGACGAATATCTTAAGATTTTTGCAGAGCTGCTTTGCGAGACTTTCCGCGGCTGTCCCGTTTACAGGATAGGCGGAGACGAGTTCGCGGTGGTTTTCCGCGATGTGCCGGAAGAGACGGTGCGAAGCGACTGGGACGCTCTGCGTCGCAGGATAGAAGTCATTAAGAGCGAGCAGGGACATTCTATAAGCGCGGCTTTTGGATACGCTTTCTGGGACGCAAGCGGCCTTGATACGATAGAAAAGGTCTTTAAAGAGGCCGACGACAGGATGTATCTTCACAAGAAACAGATACGCGGCGAGGCGAAATAGCGAGCGCGCCCTATAGCCGCGCCCGCGGTTTTTGCGCGCGTGCGGTAAGAAGAATAAAAAACGGGTCCAAGACTTCACCGCCACGGTGCTCCGTCTTGAACCCTTATTGATTCTTCTCCTGCGCTGTTGTGAGTTGAGCCTCAAAATACTGGAAAGATTTAACTCTGAGCAGAGCCCAGCAGTGGAGGCTCTTTACCGTCAAGACGTCTTTGTCTTTTAATAAAAGCGTCGGCTTCTAACCTAATAATCTGTTGTTGCAGTGGCAGCGTTATAGCTGCTCTCACCGACAAACAGGGCACGCCGTGTATTTCTTGGTCAGGCATATTGAAGCAGACAGCCCGAAGGCCGCTTAGTTGTCATTCGTAATGTTCCCACAGGCTCAGTATCTTGACTGTTCGCTCCTTGGCGTAGACCTGATAGACAAGCCTGTGCTGGATGTTGATACGCCGTGAATAGCCGCCTTTAAGGTCGCCCACCAGCTTCTCGTAGGGCGGATAAGGTTCAAATGGATCATGCTTCAATAAAGCGATAAGCTCTGATATTTTTTCACCGTACCCCGCCGCTGTCGCGGTCCTCTTGTCTTTTAGCCCTTGCTTAGTGTAGAGGATTTTCCAGGGCTCATTCATCGTCAGGGTCTTCCACGCACTCTTCAAGAGGAGTCTTCAAGCCTTCTATCAGCTTTTCTCTCATGCCCGGAATAGATAAAAGGAAGAGGGTTTCGTTTATTGCTTTATAGTCGCTCTCTGACAGCATGACGACGTTGCCTTTTTTTGTTGTGATGTACGCCGGTTCCTGCGTAGCTATAACATCGTCTATCACACTATAAAGATTCTGGCGTGCGTTGGTTGCGTTTAAGATCAAAAAATCATCCCCTTTCACTTATGGCATTATCGTACGCTATAACGTACGTGTCAAGCGACTAGTAAGAGCACTTGAACCTGCTATGTAGGTTTACCATACCTCTGTTACAGACTCAATAAAAAAGCAGCAGACCGTACAGCTAACTGTTAAGATTAAAGCGCTAACAATAATCGACAGGGGACTGCGGGTCTGCATGAAGAAGTTAACACAGGATGTCAAGTTTAGGCAAGCACTGATTTTAACGCTCAAAAGCACGGAGTAACAAAGGCCGCTATACGCTATAAGACTAACAGGCAATACGTTTACCGGTGGAAAGGAAGGTACGACGGCACATCTGAATCTCTAAGAGACAGGTCGAGCCGCCCCAGACATCACCCAAACGAGCATCAGGAGTCTGAATTGAAACTGATAAACGACATGTACAGACGGAATCAACAATGCGGCCTTGTGGTCAAGCTGAGAAATCGCGGATACTCAAGAAGCATCTCTGCACTTTATCGTGTTCTGAGGAAAAGGGGACTGACAAGGAACAAACCGGAGAATCCGAAATATATACCTAAGCCTTATCAAACTATGACGCATCCTGGAGAACGTATTCAGATAGACGTTAAATGCGTGCCAGCGGTATGTATGGCGACTGGCGTGTCTGACAAAAAGTTCTTCCAATATACGGCCATAGACGAGTGTACGAGGTTCCGGTATTTGGAGGGTTTTGATGAACAGAGCCAGTATAATTCATCCGTTTTTATAAGTCATCTTATAAAGCGCTTCAAGTTCAGGATAGAGTGCGTACAGACGGACAACGGTGTTGAGTTCACTAACAGATTCACTTCAGACAAAGACAAGCAGAGCTTGTTTGATAAGACGCTTGAGGCCTTCGGCATAACCCACAAGCTGATAAAGCCCTTTACTCCGCGTCATAATGGCAAGGTAGAAAGATCTCATCGCAAGGACAATGAATATTTTTATGCAACGCATAAGTTTTACTCTTTAAGTGACTTTAATAAACAGCTGGCTGTCCACTGTGGTAAATACAATAACTTCCCGATGAGACCTCTTAAATGGAAATCTCCACGGGAAAGCTTAAAAGCTTTTTTGGTTGCCGTGTAACAGAGGTTTGACAAACCTACAAACTTTTCTCAAATGGCCGCAGAGCCGTTCTCGTCTCTGCGTTCAATGAATTTTCTATATGGCAAAAATATATTTCGCAGCGGCGGTAGCGGCTATCTCTGTTATAATTTTACAAGGGAGTGATTGTTTATGAAAAATAAATCGTTGAGATACTTGCTTACTGCGGCTTTTTTGATCTCTTTATTTGGAGTGGCTGACGCGATGTCGATTCGGATAACGGCGCCTGCACAGCAGCCTATTGCGCCTTTAAGAGATTTTTACGTCACGGGCGACATTGACAGAACAGGCGCGCCCGTATCATTTGACGTAAGCGTAAAGCTCTTTGACGTCGCTGGAAATCTGATACGCATTGCCAAGAGCCCCGGCGTCACTGACGCGGGCGTCACCGGCACGAACGCCGTTTCTATGGATTATCCCAATCACGGCTATTGGTTTGACTCGGTGGCGGGCAGCCGTGATTTGCTTGGAAAGAACCCTCCTCCGGATCTTATCTTTGACCCAACCGACGCCTCCTCCTTTTATAAACAGGAATGCAAGGTGGCGGTGACGGATAAAACATTCGGCGCGCTCATCTTTGGCGGCGTTTCTAAAAGCTTTGACGTCGACTACGCAGCTCTTGCTCGCTCGGGCGATATCGGCGCGGGAAGCTATACAATAGTTGCAAGCGCACTGTCAGGCGGCGTGGTGCTTGCAAGCGACGACAAAAAACTTACCGTCGCGGTGGTGCAGGACAAAATGCTGACTCGCTTCTCCCCCGCCGCGCATACGCAGGCCTACACCGCATTTGCTGACGCACGCGGATACAGGCTCTATATGGATTACTTTCCAGGCTACTGGCCTCTTGACGCAAAGACTAAATACGAGATACCGGCGCGATGGCGCCAGAATGACTCGCTGGAATATGACGGCGGCAATGTGCATACGATCCTCTATAACATCGATAACAAACGCTGCGCTACGCAGAAGGTGGAGATTGGATATCTTGTAAAACGAGGCGACATATACGCAGAGCGCCTGCATTTTTACGTCTATGATATCGGAGAACCCTACGTTTGGTCGGGCGGAACGAAGCTTTCTGGGAAGCTCAAAGAGGTCGACAAAGAGAAAAAATTCGTCCTGCTGCGCGCAGAGACGCGCGAGCCTGGAATATCTACGGAGGACAATGTCTGTTATGTATACGACATGTCAAAAACTGTAATGCCCATAGAGGGTGGGGTGATCCGCGCGAAGCCGGGAACGACTCTCTCTCTTTTTGGTGCTACAATGCCGCAGGCGGCCAATGTCACAGTAGGCTCTGTGCTTAGCGACGACGTAATGACCTATAATGTTGATAACCTTATAGAGACCGTCCGTTATGAACTATACGATGGTACAAAATTGATTGCGCGCGCGGAGAAAAGCGTTGGGCTTGACCGCTGGCTTTCTCCGCCCTCTGAGACTAATAAATGGCCCGAATATAGGTCAGTATACGAATACAAGCATGATTTTATAATTCCGGCGGATATGGCGGGCAAGAGGCTGACTATGACTATGGCCGCCTACGCCTCAAACGATAAAATAACGCCGGTCGCACTACGGCAGCTTGACATCAAGGTTGACGGAGCCTCTTCCTCGGGCGGCTGCAATGCCTCGGTACCTTCCGGTTTGGGCGCGGCTGTATTGCTTCTTGGATTTATGAAGAAAGTTGCGGCGAAGTAGAGACGCCGCACCGTCGTACCTTTGGACCGCATAAGTTCCATGACTATCGCGTATAATGGGATGTAAACTGTTTATAGGGAGGCGGAATTTTGTCATTTGGACCGGAACTTATCTGGATTTGGACGCGCAGGCTGTCGTCGCTTGCAGGAAGGCGCGCCCAGCGCGTTGACGGCGTGAACAATTCCGCCCTTATCTCATTTGGGTCGAGCGATCTGCTTCTTTCATGGGGCGCGCAAAACTGCGGCGCCGCTTTGATCTCGCCGCGCGATAAAAAGGCGCTTATGGCCTCGTCCACGCAGACGCCGCCAATCACCAACGCAATAAAAAGCCACCTGACCGGCGCTCAGCTTTGCGCAGTAGAACAGCTTCGGCGCGACCGTGTGATGCGTTTTGCTTTTCAGAAGACCGTAGGGGCGGGTTTTACAACGACGAGACATCTGATACTAGAGGTGATGGAGCGCTACAGCAACCTATTGCTGACGGACGAAGATGGCGTCATTATCGAAACGGCGAAGCACATCCACCCGGCGGACAACGCATTCCGCACAGTGCTTCCCGGCCTCTTGTATCATTTGCCGCCAGAGTTTGAGGGAGTTTCACTAGAGGAATGGCTTGCCGCGCCCTCTTCTGAAACGCTGCCAAAGGTGGCGGGCTTTGGCCGGCCGCTATTGAAGATGCTTTCCGCATGGGAACCGGAACGCGCCGCCGCTCTGCTTGCCGGTTTTTATAAAGACGGCGGTACGGAGGCCTATATAACGCAGAAGGTCGGCAAATACTTCACAGCGCTGCCGCTGCTGCTTGATGGGGCGGAGGCGGTGGACGAAGATTCAGGACGCGCCGCGGCGCTTGCGCCTCTGAAAGATTCCGCAATAGAAGCCAGGCTGAAAAAAATAAAACAGCATCTAAACAAAGAGATCGTTAGGCGGGAGCGTCAGTGCGCGGACATAAAGGAGCTGCTTTCCTCCGAAGGTGCGGAAAAATACAGGCGCTGGGGTGAACTGATCGTGGCGAACCTATGGCAGATCAAGCGCGCGGAGCCAGAGGTGCTGCTGGAAGGCTATGACTCGGAGGGCCGCAAGATTGAGGAGACGGTGCCGATAGAGGCAAGGTATTCAGTCGCCCAGAACGCGGAACGGTACTTCGCTAAGTATAAAAAAATGACCTCCGCCAAAGAGCACGCGGCAGAACTGCTCGTTGCGGTGGAGGCGGAGCTTGACGATTTAAACGAAGAGTACGAACTTGCCTGCTGCATGAACGAGGCGGCCGATATAGAAATGATGGAAGAGGAACTGGGGCTTGCGAAGCTAAAGCCGCAGAAACGCGGGGGTGCGAAGAAAAAAGAGACGCTGCCTCCGCACAAGCGGTTTGAGTTTGAGAATGCGATAGTATTCGCCGGCCTTTCCTCAAAGGGCAACAGATACGTTACCTTTAGGCTTGCGCAGCCCGACGACGTGTGGTTCCACGCACAGGGCGTACCGGGTTCGCACGTCATCCTGCGCCTTGCCGCAACCCCCTCCGATGAAGAAAGAGAACGTCTCTATCTGTTCTGTGCCTCTGTAGCCGCCTATTACAGCAAGGCGCGTGCAAACACGCGCCAGAGGGTAGATCATACTCTTAGAAAACATGTGAGCGCTATACGCGGCGGAGAGGCCAATGTGACCTATAAGGAATTTTCCACGATAATTGCAGACCCTGACGAATGGACTCGTGAAACCAAAGAGGAATAAAGATATAAAAAACTGCCCGCCGCCATATCAAGTATGGCGGCGGTTTGTTATTTCCTTGCCTCTTGCAGGAAATCGCTCAGTTCCTTTGGCAGAGGCTGCGTAAAAAGCATCTGTTCTCTTGTGCGCGGATGAGTGAAGCCGAGCTTCCACGCGTGCAAAAAGAGCCTTTCCGGGCCGAATGGCGACTGCCGGGACGGCACGTAGAGCCTATCGCCAACCAGAGGACATTTTATCGCCTGCATGTGTACGCGTATCTGATGCGTGCGTCCGCTGTGAAGGATACATTTGACGAAAGAATAGTTGTTTCTGCTCCATAACTGAACGTAGTCCGTCCAGGCCTCGCGGCCGTCCTCCACGCAGGCCATGCGCAGCCTGTTGTGCGGGTCGCGGTCTATCGGGTATGTTATCGAGCCCGCTGCGGCGGGCGTCTTGCCGTAGGCCAGCGCAAGATATTCTTTTCTTATGCGGCGCTCTTTAAAGTCGTTGAAAAGCCCCTCCTGCGCGAGGCCGTTTCTTGCGACGACCATCAGGCCTGAGGTCGTTGCGTCAAGCCTGTGTACGATGCCGGGGCGTTTTACGCCGTTCAGCGTCCCCAGGTCGGGATACCTGAACAAGAGCCCGTGAACCAGCGTGCCGGTCCAGTGCCCGGGCGCGGGATGGACGACGAGGCCGGCTGGTTTGTTTATAACGATGAGGTCTTCGTCTTCGTAGACCGTTTCAAAGGCGACGTTCTGCGGCTCGAGATCCAGCGTCTCCGCTGGCGGAATTACTACTGTCAGAACGTCTCCTTCGTTCACCTTTATAGACGGTTTTATCCGGCGTTCTGGCGAAAGCAGCGCATGTCCCTCTTTGATAAGTTTTTGCGCAAATCCGCGGCTCAAACCCATAACGCGCGAGAGCGCGAAGTCAAGCCTGTGGCCCTGCATCTCCGCTCCCAGCTCAAAGCGCTGAGGCTCGGAAGAGGGGGCGGCGCAGAGCCCCTCCCCCTCTTCCGGAATAAATATACTGCCAGGATTACAGATTGTGGACGACATCGGCGCAGCGGGCGCAGATACCTTTCTCAGCTACTTCGGGGCGTCTCTTCCAGCAGCGGGGGCACTTTTCCCACGCCGATTTAGAAACCCCGATGACAAGGCCGGTCGTCTCGTCGTTGTAGACGATCTCGGCGTCCTTCACCTCGTCGACCACTCTCGCCGACGAAACGATCAGTATCTCTTCCCATGTAGTGTCGCTGATTTTTCCGGCAAGCGGATTGTAGTATTCGCTAAGCTTGATCTGAACGTCCGCGTCAAGAGGATGTCCTATGATGCCCTTGCCACGCGCGGATTCCAGTCCGCGCTGGACGCCCTGACGCGCAAGCATCACCATGTCCCATTCGGTCTCTACGGCTGGGTCGATGCCCTCGCTGAGTTTTTCGGGCCATTCTGTCAGAAGCACGCTCTGGACCAGTGAATCGTCCATTTTGCGCATGTTCTGCCAAATCTCCTCGGCGGTGAATGAGAGTACCGGCGACATCATCTGCGTGACGGCTTCAAGCACCTGCCACATGACGGTGCGGATGGAGCGGCGGCTCTTGTCGTCCTTCGCGTCAGCGTAGAGCTTGTCTTTGCTTACGTCGATGTAGAATGACGACATTTCCGTATCGCAGAACTGATGGATGAGCGTCATCGGCTGATGGAATTCGTATTCGTCAAAGCCCGCCGTTACGCGCGCGCGCAGGCGTTCCAGCTTCAGCATGACATACTGGTCGACCGGTGCGAGCTGGTCGTGCGGCAGGATGTCGTTCTTCGGGTCAAAGCCGTCAAGGTTGGCAAGAAGGAATCTCGCCGTGTTGCGGATACGTCTGTATGACTCTATGAGGTTGCGGAATATCTCTTCCGAGATGCGGACGTCGCCGCGGTAATCAGAGGAGGCTACCCAGAGGCGCAGGATGTCCGCGCCGTTTTTGTCGATTATTTTTTCGGGTTTCATGACGTTGCCGAGAGATTTTGACATTTTCTGACCGTCGGGGCCCATTATGAATCCGTGCGTCAGCACCGTTTTGTACGGGGCTGTGCCCTGCGTCGCCACGCTGTTTAGCAGCGACGTCTGGAACCATCCGCGGTGCTGGTCGCTGCCCTCAAGATAGAGGTCCGCGGGCCAGCTGAGGTCTTCCCAGTTGTTGAGGACGGCGGTATGGCTGGTGCCTGAGTCAAACCAGACGTCCATGATGTCCTCGTCCTTGCGGAGATGGCGTCCGCCGCATTTCGGGCAGACCGCGAGGTCGCCTACAAGCTCTTCCGGCGTGAGCTCCCACCAGCAGTTGCTGCCGTGTTCGCGGATCTTGTCCGCCACGCGGCGCACGCGGTCGCCGGTCAATATGACCTCGCCGCAGTCTTCGCAGTAGAAGGCGGGAATCGGCACGCCCCATGTGCGCTGACGGCTGATGCACCAGTCGGAGCGGTCTTTTACCATATTTGAGATGCGGTCCTTGCCCCATTCCGGCACCCATTTCACTTCGTCGATGCATTTAAGCGCTTCGTCGCGGAAATTCGCCACTGCGATGAACCACTGGTCCGTCGCGCGGAAGATTACGGGCTTTTTGCAGCGCCAGCAGTGCGGGTAGGAGTGCGTTATTTTGAGCTTGCCGAGAAGCCTCTGTGATTCGCCAAGCAGCTCAAAGACCTTTTTCTCTCCGTCTGCAAGCGACATGCCGCCGAATATCGGCGTCTCTTTGTAATAATGGCCGGTCTCGTCGACGGGGTTGTATATTTCTATGCCGTAGCGAACGCCTGTTTCGTAGTCTTCCGTACCATGTCCGGGGGCGGTGTGTACGCAGCCGGTGCCCGCTTCGAGCGTGACATAGTCGGCAAGCACGAACGGAGTTTTGCGGTCGTAGAACGGGTGCTGCGCGTTTGTGCGCTCAAGCTGCGCGCCTTTGCAAGAGAGGATGGGGTCGCCGAAGGAAAGTCCAGTCGCCTTCTCCACTTCCGCCTTCATGCCCTGCGCGATGAGGTAAATTTTTGCACCGACCTGATAGAAGCCGTAATCATAGCGCGGATGCACGGCTACGGCCATGGAGGCCGGCAGCGTCCATGGAGTGGTGGTCCAGATTATGACGTCTACGTCTTTTCCTGCAAGTTCGGGGAAGACCTTCGCCGCGTCCTCGTACTGGTAGGCTACGAAGATGGAGGGCGAAGTTTCGTCGCCGTATTCGATCTCCGCTGCGGCAAGCGCCGTCTGGCAGTCCGTGCACCAGTAGATAGCCTTGCGTCCTTTGTAGACCAGGTTCTTGTCTACCATCTCGGCGAAGCCTTCAAGCTGCGTCGCCTCGTAGGCGGGAACGAGCGTCATGTATGGATGGTCCCAATCGCCGATGACGCCCAGACGCTTAAACTGCCCTGTCTGGATGTCCGCAAACGAGCGGGCGTAAGCGGCGCATTTTTCACGAAGTTCTACGGACGAGATCTGGTCTTTGTCGAGGTTCAGCTCTTTTAAGACTTTGAGCTCGATAGGCAGACCGTGCGTGTCGTAGCCGGGAACGTATGGCGTGAAGTTGCCGCGCTGCCATTTATATTTGACGACGAAGTCCTTAAGGATTTTATTGGTTGCGGTACCGATATGGATGCTGGCGTTTGCGTAGGGCGGACCGTCGTGAAGTATAAATGACGGTTTGTCTTTGTTTTTTTTCTTAAGCTCGCCGTATACGTCAATGTCATACCAGAATTTCAGAAATTCCGGCTCTCTCTGCGAGAGGTTCGCGCGCATCGGGAACTCTGTCTTGGGAAGGAACAGCGTATCCTTGTAATCGTTGGCCATAAAAAAACCTCCATTTAAAATAAACGGAATTCCGAAAAGAATTCCATAATGTACAACTTATGTATTATAGCAGAAAGCCATAAAAAATGATATTTTCGCAAAAATGGGAGCTACGCGGCTTTCAAATTATACTATTTCGCCTCTCTGTTATATAATTAGGCCGAAACAAAAAACAGGTTAGGGTGAAACGCGTGGAACAGTGGAAAAACAGAGGACTTTTCGCAAAAACTCTCTATTCTTTGAACGGGCTTTACAAGGCCTTCGTCACAGAAAAGGCTATACGCCACGAATGCGTCGGCGTGGCTTTGGCTCTGGCGCTTGCCGTAACAAAGGGCTGTCCTCCCCGCGAAATATTCCTAGTGCTTTTTGCCTCCGCATTTCCCATCGTGGCGGAGCTTATAAACACCGCTATAGAACGCATGATAGATACGCACTGCGGCCCAACTTACCGCGAAGAGGTGCGTATCCAGAAAGATATTTTATCGGGCGCCGTGTTTATGAGCCTCATCATCGGCTACGGCTTTTGTTTGGTGATTATCTTTATGTAAACGGCTCCATAAACGACGGGCGCCGGTCGCCGGCGTATCGGCCGGTAATCCGCGCCAGTCGTTCTTTGCGCTACGCTTTTGCCGCGAGCCTGTCCAGCAGCATTGCAATGAGCTTATAAGACATAACCTTCACCTTTGGCGAGACCACAGATTCCCTTATCTGCCCCGCCTGCTTTTTGATTTCAGAAAACGCGGCTTCAGTCAGTCGTTCGACGTCAGAAATATTTTCGTCAAGCAGCGTCGCCGTCTCTTCAAGTTCTACCGGGACGGCGCCTACTGCTCCGGCTACGACCTTTGCGCACCTTTTTTCTGATGGGAGCCTCACCGCGAAGTTGACAAGCGGAAAATCTATAGAGGCGCGCACGCTGTATTTAAAAAAACAGCTTTTTTCATCAAGAGGCGCCTTTTTGACGCGTATCGCCGTGATGATAAAATCGCTGTTTTCCTCAACAAGTCCGTTTCTCTCACTGTGTCTTGCTATCAACTGCCCTATCGGAACGACAGAACATTTTCCATCTTCTATCATCTCAACCTCAGCGTCGTACAAAAGAAGAGCCGTGGCAGTGTCGGAATAGTAGATGGCTTTACAGGTCTTTGAGTTGGGTATCTGGTGGCACTTGTCGCCGCCGGTTTTGAAACAGGGCGGAAACGAACTTCTCCACTCGCGTGACTGATTGAAATAGACGCACCTGCGGTCCTGCATTATGTTGCCGCCTATGGTCGCCGTGTTTCTTATCTGCGGGGACGCCGTCTCCTGCGCGCTTTCTGCAAGCGCCGGAAGATTTTTTCTGATGCCGTCGTTTTCCGCTATCTGTGCAAGAGTGACGCAGGCGCCTATCGTAAAGGCGGTTTCGTCGGACGTTATCGTTTTACATTCCGCAATGCCGCTTATGTCTATCATATCCGTCCGCGGTTTCACTCCGAGGTGCAAAAGCGGCATAAGGTCGGTGCCGCCCGCTATTACTCGGCCGTGATATTTTTCGTCTGTAATGTCCTTTAGCGAATCCACTTTGATATACAAAAAATCACCCCGCTATATTTTGTTGGGCAGCACGATGAACTGCTCGCAGAGAGGAAGGTTTGTGACCTCCTGCCCGCTGGCTCTTCTTACCGCGTTTACGATAGCTGGCGCAATTGGCACCGTGCTAAGTTCTCCTACGCTCTTTGCTCCGTAAGGGCCGTCCGGCTCCCAGCCTTCGGCAATGAGCGCGTGGATGCGCGGCATGTCGGCCATCAGCGGGATCTTGTAATGCAGAAGGTCTGTTGACATAGGCTTTTTTGCGAAATTGTTTATCTGTATCTGCTCCGTGAGCGTGTATCCCACGCCCTGCGCCGCGCCGCCCTCTATCTGTCCCTCTACGGTGAGCGGGTTTATCGGCGTGCCTACGTCGACGGCCTCTATCAGGTGCAGGAGGCGTATCGCGTTGAGTTTTTTATGATATTCCGCCTTGACCATGCAGACAGAGAACGGATTGGGACAGGCCGCCGCTTTGTAGTCTCCCCTGCCGATTATCGTTCCGCCGCGCTGGTTGAAGAAGACCTCTTTTGCCGCCTCTTTTACGCTGAGATTTTTTTCGCCTGCTATGAACCGGCCCTCTTCAAAGAGCACGGGAGCGTTTGATATGCGCGAAAGCCTTTCCTGGATCGTGGCTATAAGATCCTGCCCCGCCCGGAGCACGGCGTTTCCGCATATAAAGGTCTGGCTGCTGCCGAATGTGCCGGTGTCGTACGGAGTGAATTTTGTATCCGCCGCGGTTACTGTGATATCCTCAAGCGGTATGTCCAGCGTCTCCGCCGCTATTTGCGCAAGCATAGTTTCGCTGCCCTGTCCGATGTCGGAAGAGCCAACCTGGAGTTCCGCGCTGCCGTCGTCGTTCATTATGATAACAGCCGAGCTGAGTCCCTCTTTTGAGGACGGGCCTGATCCGTGGCAGGCGAAGGCGACGCCCCACGCCTGTTTTATATCGTCGTTTTCTATCGTAGCTTCGTTTTTTTCTATTTCATTTTTTTTATCAAGGCAGAGTTTGACGCACTGCTCTATCTCGCAGCTAGTAAGCGTCAGCTCCGAGCCGGGGAAATGTCCGCCAACGCGGACGTGGTTTTTCAGCCGCAGTTCGATAGGGTCCATATCGAGCTTTTGCGCGAGCCTGTCTATTATCACCTCTCTGGCGAAGGCAAGCTGCATGTTTCCGTAGCCTCTGAACGCGCCGGCCGTCGCGTGGTTTGTAAGCACGCACCGTCCGTCAAAGAAGTAATTTTTGATGCCGTATTGAAATTTTCTTGCGCCGGCGCACAGCACGGTCGGCCCGTGCGTCGTGTATGGGCCGGTGTTTAATTTATAGTCCGCGTAAAAGGCCTTTATCTCGCCGTCCGCGCCGGCGCCTATCCTCACACGCGCCCTTGCGCCGTGGCGCACTACCGTCGCGGTCAGCTCCTCTTCGCGTGTGTTCAATATCTTTACGGGTCTTTTGATCTTCTTTGAGAGAAAGACCGCAGCGGGCTGCGAGTGAAGTTGCTGACGCGCGCCGAAGCCTCCACCGACCGCGGGCTTTATTATTCTTATTTTATTTTCGCGAAGTCCGCAGAGTTCGCTTATAATTCGCCGCTCCTGAAAGATCGTCTGCGAATTGCTCCATATTGTGATCTCTTTTCCGCTGCTGAAGTCACAGATGCAGCAGGTCGGCTCAATGGCGGTGTGCTGCATAGGCGGGATGTTGAAGGTCTCTTCAAGGATAATGTCAGATTCCAAAAAGCCATCCTCAACGCAGCCCTCCGTCACCTCTCTCTTCCAGATGACGTTGTCCTCTGAAAGATGCGGCTCAATAGTTTCCGCGCCCTCTTTAAGCGCCTCATCTATTGAAAAAAGCGGCTTTTTTTCCTGATATTCTATCTTTACTGCGCGGCAGGCCGCTTCGCAGGCCTCGGGCGAGTTCGCGGCGATGCACAGTATCCTGTCGCCCGCGCATTTCGGCTGCATAGTAAGTATCTTTTCATCTTTTAAGAGCAGCGCGGAGGGCGGGTTGCCGGAACAGTTGTACAGCGTCTGCGGCACCTCGTCGGGAAGCAGCGCCGCGATATATCCTGGCACCTTTTCAGCCTCTTTAAGGTCGATTGCGAGTACGAGGGCGTTTGCGTATTCGCTTCTTATCACCTTCGCGTAGGCCATGTTCGGAAGAGATATGTCGTCAGTGTATACTGCTTTGCCAGAAAGTTTATCGGCGGCTTCCAGCCTTACCGGCGAATGTTTTACAGTTTTAAAAACTTTTGTCATCAAACGCACCTGCTCTCCTTGATTCTTTGAGCGGCAAGCATGACGGCGCTTTCGATTTTCGTATAGCCGGTGCATCTGCACAGATTTCCGGCCATAGCCGCTCGCACTTCAGAGGGGGACGGCTCCGGCCTCTTTTTCAGGAACGCGGCGGCGGTGAGCACCATGCCCGGGATGCAGTATCCGCACTGTACGGCGCCCGCGTCGTAAAAGGCGCTCTGCACTATCTCAATTTCGCGAAAGGCGCCGGCTCCTTCGATCGTCCGTATGTTTGCGCCGTCTGCCTTAAGCGCCGGCATGATGCACGACAAAACTGGCTGGCCGTCTAGCAGCACGGTGCACGCGCCGCATTCGCCGCTGTCGCAGCCTCTTTTGCAGCCTTTAAGGCCGGCCTTTTCTCTTATCATATCCAATAGCGTCATATCTTCGGGGACTTCAAATGTAAGCGGCTTGTCGTTGAGGGTTACGCATATCTTATAATTCATATCAATGACCTCGAAATTAAAGAGGGCTGGGAGGCAGCCCTCTTTAAATGGATTTGGTGGCTCCTGCTACTTGATGATTTTCTCTTTGACCTCTTTGATAAGTTTGCCGCTTTTTACAAATTCGAACGCCTTCTGGATGTCGGGCGATATCGGCCTGTCATTCGTGTAAAGCGGTATCTCTTTTCTAAAGGCTTGATAGGCCAGTTCCGTGCCTTTGCCAAGCGTAAATTCTTCCTGCATCTTTCTCAGGTCTATCGCCTGACAGGCGTGGATCGTCTCCATGCCGTAGATGTACTGAAGATTTTCTACGATCTGACGCAGATGCTGCGCCACTATCGAGATGTTGTTGGCGTGGTCCTCGATTGAGCCGGAGAGCGAGAGATAGTCGACGCTGCACGGGTTGGAGAGGTGTCTGATCTCCGTGTCGAGAGAGGCGAATGTCTTCTGGAATGTGCCGAAGCAATGCGATTCCCCACCGTCATGGCTGAGGAAGCGCGGCAGTTTTGTGAGCACCGGGTTTGCCAGCCTGATCATACGGTAGCAGGACATGCGCGAGACGTGGGTCAGCACTATCGAGAGCATCTCCATCGCTGTGGCGAGCGTCGTCGTCTCAAAGTTTGAATTTGAGATGATACGCCTTTCGTCTAAAAGAACGCATGGATTGTCGTCTGTCGAGTTCATCTGGATGTATAGATATTTTTCAACGTAGGCGAGAGCGTCTCTCAGCGAACCGTTTACGTACGCGGCGCCGCGGAAACAGAGTGCGTCCTGTACCGGCTTGCCGGGGTAGGTTTTGTAAATGTCGCTGCCTTCGATGTATTTGCTGACGTTGGCAGCGCTCTCCGTCTGTCCGTCAAGTTTTCTGGCGGCCATAACGGCTGGGTCGAGCGGCGAGGTGTTGCCGTGCAGACCTTCGAGCGAGAGCGCGGAGATGATGTCTCCCATGTCCGCGAGCTCTCTCAGTTCTTTGATCGCAAGGGCCGCTTCGCCGGCAGAGAAGGAGCTTGAACTGACGATTGCAAGTCCGTCTTTCGGGCCGAGCGTCACCGGTTCCAGACCGGCAAGCTTGTGAGCCTCGGCTGACGGCATTCTGACGCCGTTGTAATTTACAAAGCCCTCGCCTATCATTGCAAGGCCGATATGGGAAAGCAGCGTGATGTCCCCTTCTCCGACGGAGCCTCTTTCCGGCATGACTGGGTGTATTCCGCAGTTCAGCAGCTCCGCGTAGCGTATCGCGATGGCGGGCTGAATGCCGGTGTAACCCTGCAGCAGGCAGTTGAGGCGTATCGCCATGATGGCGCGCACCTCTTTTTCAGAGGCTTCCGGCTTGATGCCGAGAGAATGCGAATATATGAGCTTGCGGTTGAAGGACTCAAAAAATCCCTTCGCAATCGTGTGGTCTTTGTTCCAGCCGACGCCGGTGTTGAATCCGTATACGGGAACGTCCGAGTCGACGAGATCGTAAACGAGCTGTCTGGATTTTATAAGTCTTTCCTCCGCGTCGGCGCTTACTTCAACTTTAGCTCCGTTTACAGCAATTTCCCATACTTTTTCGATTGTAAGGCCGTCGCCTGTAAGTGTAATAGTCATTTAATTATCTCCAATCATTTTTCAATGCGTTTTTTGATAAAGAATTATTCAGAGACCTTATCAAAAAAGAATACTTTGACGAACGATATGACTTGCAGCACAAATATGAAGAGCACTACGAAGCCGGCTGCCGCGGCAAGCGCCTTGACGCCGTCCACGCCCTGCGCGCCTCCGCCGAAGGCCGCCATGATGATTGCGACTATGCCGACAGATACGCCCCAGACAACCTTGACCTTCGCGGGAGGCTCTGTGCCTATCGGAACGTTTCTCATGCACATTGAACCGATGTTGGTGAGTGTCGCGTCAGCGCAGGTGATGAAGGAGGCGAGTATTACGAGGATGTTGATAGGCAGTACGATGTAGCCGAGTCCGAACGGAAGGTGCTTGAGGAACTCCCAGAGCGCCATTATAGCGCCGCCGCTGTTGATGGCGCCCACAAGGTCCGCGCCGCCGGTCATCTGCATGTGCATCGCGCTGCCGCCCCAGATGGCGAACCAGAATATGCCAAATACGGAGGGAAGGATCCAGTTTACGACCATGTATTCGCGGACGGTCCTGCCGTATGAGAGCATGGCGAGGAATATCCCTGTGACGGGAGCGTAGCCGACCCAGAAGGCCCAGTCAAAGAGCGTCCATGAACGTGTAAGCGCGGGGCCGCCGATGTCGATCGGGTCAAGTCCCCAGAGCCAGAAGTTGTGGAACCATTCCGCAAGCCCAGCGGTGCCGATGCGGACTATGAAGAGCGTAGGCCCAGTTACCAGAAGAAGGATGAGCAGTCCGTAGTAGAACCACGCGTTGAGCGAGCCTACGATTTTAAGTCCCTTGTCAAGCCCGACATAGGTCGAGAAGGTGAAGGCGCAGATTATAGCGGCGCCGATGCCGATGAAAAGAGGCAGGCTTTCGGCGATGCCGTATCCGCTTTTGAGGCCCGTGACGGTGAGGGTGATGCACATCGTAAGTCCGGTGGCGAGGCCTATCGTGAGGGCGAGCATTGAAAGCGTGTCGATTATAGCGGAGGCAAACGGCGTTGTGATACGGTCGCCGAAGAGGGGCTTCAGTGTAGCGGTTACGGTGAGGCTGTCCTTCTTATGGTAATAGATATAGGCGACGAGCAGTCCGCACATCGCGTATATGGCGTAGGGTACGAAGGTCCAGTTGTAGTAGGTACGGGCCATGGCGAAGATGGCGGCCTGTGTTGTGCCGGGCTTTATGCCAAGTGTGTTGAGCTCGCCCCAGACGTTGCCGTAGTAGATGAGCGGTTCATTGACGCCCCATGTTACGATGCCCGTCGCTATGCCGCCGGTGAGCGTCATTGCGAACCATGTCCAGAAGCCGTATTTAGGCTTCGCGTCTTTGCCGCCGATGCGCATCTTGCCGAGTTTGGTAAATGTGGCTACAACTACGAGGACGAAGCTTGCCATGATGGCGAGCTGGTAGAGCCATCCAAAGCTGTCGAGCGACCAGAAGAAAAACAAATTGCTTGCCTTTGTCAGCGCGTCCTTATCAACGATGCCGACTATTGCCGCGAGCGCCACCACTATGTAGGCGGGAATAAAAACCTCCCAGCGGATGGACTTTTTCAGGTCTGTTTCTTTCTTGCTTGGATCCATAAAAACAACCTCCTTAAGGCTTTATTGGATTATGAGGCTCTCGCCTCTTAACGCCTGGTTGATGCCGCTATCTTTGCCGGTGTGAGCGGAAGCTCCGTAAGCTCCGTACCGAGCGCTCTGTTTACCGCGTTTACGATGGCCGCAGATACCGGTACAGTGCTTATTTCGCCGATGCTCTTTCCTCCGTAGGGGCCGCCCGGCTCGCCGTCTTCAATGAGCATGATCTCCACATCCGGCATGTCCGGCGCGTTTATCATGTGGTATTTATCGAAGTTGCCCGCCTTCGGCATTCCATTTTTATCAAAGGCGAGCTCCTCGCAGAGCGCCATGCCTATGCCCATCTGGACGCCGCCGTATATCTGGCCGTCTACGAAATTTCTGTTGATGCTCTGTCCTACGTCGTGGACGGCGAGGTATTTGTCTATCTTCACCAGTCCAGTAAGTTTGTCCACCGTCACCTGTGCGAAGTGCACGCCAAACGACGCGGGGTTGCTTTCGGGCGCGTGTTCGTAATGCGCCTCGATGGAGCGGCGGCTTTTGAGCATTATCTGACGCACCGCCTCTCCTATCTCAATGGTTTTGCCGTCTATCAGCAGTTTTCCGTCAACAAGTTTCGCTGGCGCGTCGTATATCTTTGAAGCCTCGGAGCAGAGCAGCTTTACGGCTTCTTCGGAAACGAGACGTGCGCACTCGCCGCAGACGTAGATGACGCGGCTTGCCTGACAGCCTGCGTCGTACGAGCTGTAGTTTGTATCTCCCTCTGTCACCGTTATCTTTGAAAGCTCTATGCCTGTGGCCTCCGCCGCTATCTGCGCGATCGCCGTCAGCGTGCCGTTGCCCAGCTCGTGCAGCGCGGTGCGCAGTATCGCGGAACCGTCCTCCAGTATGCGCATGGACATCTGTGTGACGTCATGATAGATGGTTTTATAATAGCCGTTGCCGTGCGTGCAGCAGGCAAATCCGGCGGCTGTGGCAAAACGCCCGTCGGCGCTTACGATCGGCTTTTGCAGGTTCTCCCAGTCAAAGCGCCGCGCTCCGCGTTCGAGGCATTCGATGACGCGCGCTTTGCCTATATTGGAGGCGCCGCTTGGGTCGTTCTCCCATTCGTGAAGGAGGTTTTTCAGGCGGAACTCTACTGGGTCAAGGCCAAGCCTCGTACACATGAGGTCGGTGTGGATCTCGGTTATCGTATGTATCTGCGGCGAGCCGTATCCGCGGCACGCGCCTGCGGGCGTAGTCGATGTCCTGACGGTGCGCCCATGGTAGCTTAACGCCGGCACGCGGTAGAGGCGCGAGGCCTTTTTGCCCATCGCCATCATCACTTTTTTTGTTCCGGAGAGGTAGGCTCCCGCATCTGCCGTTATCTCAAATTTGCGGCCCGTTATTACGCCGTCTGCGTCAAGCGCCGTTGAGACAGTGCCCAGCACGGCGGCGCGCGTCCTTGTGGAATGCATTGTTTCCGTTCTGTTCGTCGTTATGAAGACCGGACGCTTCAGCCTCCACGCGGCCCACGCGCAGAGCGGTTCAAAGACGCTCTCCTGTTTTCCGCCGAATGTGCCGCCCATGTTTGCCTTTATGACGCGTATCTTTGAAAGAGGTATAGGAAGCACCTGCGCTATGGCGTGCTGTACTCCGAAAAGTATCTGACACGGCGTATGCACCTCTATCGCGTTTGCAGGACGCGGCATCGCCAGGACGCAGTGCGTCTCCATCGCCGCGTGATGTATTTTTGGAGTGTATATGGTGTCTGTTTCAACGTGGGCTGCCGATGCGAACGCTGCCTCTGCGTCTCCGTAGCCGAGCGCGCCTTCAAAATCATCCATGCCGTCTTCGTGCAGCCTATCTGCGTTTTTGCCGGCCTCTTTTATGTCGACGACGGCAGCCAGCGGTTCGTATTCTACCTTGACCAGTTTGAGCGCGCGGCGGGCTTTTTCTTCCGAATCTGCCAGCACAAGCGCTATCCGGTCGCCGACGTGTCTTGCGTGGCGAGTGAGGATGGTTTCGTCGGGAAAGTCGTTCTGCCCCGGAAACCATTCGCCGCTGTTGTATTTATTCTGCGGCGCGTCAAGAAAGGTGAGGACGATAGCACCCTCTTCTTGTGCAGAAGAGGCGTCTATTGATTTGACGATAGCGTTTGGATATTCTGAAAGCAGCGGAACGCCTACGAGCGTTCCCGCCGGCAGTTCGTCCGCAAGATAGGTATAGCTGCCGCGCGCCTTTTCCTGCGCGTCGTCGCGCAATATTCTTTTTCCGATATATTTATAATCAGCCATTGTTTTCAGCCTCCTCCGCCCTTTTGAGCAGTTCGGCGTAAATATCCATTGCGAGCGCGCGAAGGGCAGACTGTTTGTAGGCGAGCGTCGGGCGTCCAGGTATCTGACGCGCCGCAAATGAGGCAAGGGCGTCGGCAAGTTCCGTATGCGCGCCGCGGCAAAGCGCCTCTGAGGCCTCTTCGCTGAATCTGGCGGCGGCGCCAAGCGTGCCGACAAATACTTTTGCCTGCGTGAATTTGCCGCGCGAGCATACGGCGCAAGCCGCCATGTTTACGCGGGAGATGCTTACCTGTCTCCTGCTGCCTATTTTCATAAAGGCGGAAATTGATTTTTGGTCTATTTCGATGAGAAATTCTTTTATCACTTCGCCTGGCGCAAGCGGAGCTTTTCCGCTGCTGGCAAGTTCTGATACGGGCGCGCGGCGCGCGCCGTTCTTTGATACTATGACGGCGTATGCGTTAAGCGCGCAGAGCGCGGCGGGAGTATCGGCCGCGGGAGAGCCGTTTGCCACGTTTCCGCCTACTGTGGCTCTTGCGCGTATCTGCTCTGAGCCCATCACGTAGGCGGCGTCAGAAAGCGCTGAGGCGTATCTTCTGACGAGCGGGCTTTTGTGGAGCGCCGTCATTGTCTCCGAGGCGCCTATTCTGAGTTCTCCGTTTATTATTTCTATTCCTTTAAGTTCGTTTACGCAAGAGATGTCGGCGCAGAGCGTATCCTGCGTCAAATTTGAGCGGCGGGCTATCATCCAGTCCGTGCCTCCGGCTATAAGTTCCGGCGCATCATATTCGTATGAAAAAAGTTCTGTGAGCGACGAGGGGCGTACCAGTATGCTCATCAGTTTTTCGCCTCAAGGCGGTTTGCCGCCTCTGTTACCGCGTTTATGATGGGGACGTATCCGGTGCAGCGGCAGATGTTGCCGGCCAGCGCGCGTTTTATTTCGTCTTTTGAAGGATGTGGGTTTTTCAGCAGCAGCGCCTTCGCCGACATTATCATCCCTGGAGTGCAGAATCCGCACTGGATCGCGTCACAGTCGATAAAGGCCTGTTGGATGACGTCAAGCTCGCCGCTTTTCGCAAGTCCCTCTATTGTTGTGACGGAGGCTCCGTCCGTCTGGACGGCCGGTACAACGCAGGAGCATACCGCCTCGTCGTTGAGCAGCACGGTGCACGCGCCGCATTCTCCGGCTCCGCAGCCCTCTTTTACGCCTGTGAGTCCGAAGTCGTTTCTTAACATATCTATGAGGCGTGTATCGGCCTGCACTTCGGCGCTTCGCAGTTCTCCGTTGAGTGTCAAAGAAATAAGCATAACATTCCCCCCTGCCCCAATTTTATATTATGGCCGTCTATCCATCGTCAAATTTTTATGAACTGTTTTATTATTGTGGTGTGAGATAGAAAAAGTATTGTTATAATTGACAAAGAATTTAGTACGGAGGAATAGGCATGAAACTAGAACTCGCGCTCTTTGGCGAATGCGAAATAATATATGAAGGCAAAAGGGTTCAGTTTAAATTCCGTAAGGCGGAGGCTCTTTTTTACTATATCGCCTTAAACGGCGGCGCTTCCCGAGACGAACTTAAGACGCTCTTCTGGCCTGAGATGAGCGAATCGCAGGCCTCGTCAAATCTGCGCAACGCGCTCTATCTGATAAAATCCCAGATGCCGGAGGCGCTTTTCGCGGACCGTCAAAATGTTCGTGCCGCTGCGTTCGACGACGGTCTTTTTGCGCTCCAAAGGCTGTGCAGCCCAAAGACGCCGCTACCGGAGATGATATTTTCCACTCCGCTTCGAGACTACTGCGCAAATTCCGAGCCGCTCAGCGAATGGCTTGAAGGCCGCCGCGCCAAAATAAACGCGGATATCGTAGAGATCATAAAAAAACGCGCCGATGCAGCATACGAGAGCGGAGAGACTGAAGCTGTGCGCACCGCGCTGGAAGCAGAGAGAAGGCTTGACCCGTTCGACGAATGCTCGATGCTGGAGCTCATGGAGCTGTACCTCAAGAGCGGAGAGCGCGGCAAGGCGGTTTTAGTTTATAAAAACTTCGCGGCGGCGCTTAAGGAAAAACTTTCTCTTGAACCCTCCGACCGAGCGCAGAAATATTACGCCTCTATAGTGAACCCCGAGCCCGCGCCAAACGAACTGCTGCGCTTCAGGTGCAGAAAGCGCGAGCTTGCGCTGCTTACCGACGGACTTTCAAAGGACAGAAGAGAAAAAAATATATTTCTTATAGAGGGAGAGGCCGGCATCGGAAAATCAGCCCTCGTAGACGAAGCGTTAAGGACCTTGCAGCATGACGCGACGCTTGTACTGGCTACTAAGGCCACTCCGATAGGCGAAGGATGCGGCTATTCCGCGTGGAATAATTTCATGACGGAGGCGCTCTCCGCCTGCGCGGAGCGAGGCGTCGTGCCTGAAACAGGCGCGCTTGCGGTGCTTGGCGCCATCTTCCCGTGCATCCTTCAAAACGGCGGCGCCAGCTTCAACGCGGACATCATGCGTGCCGCTGAAATAAACCCCGTCACCGTGGCGTCGCTCATCGCGGAACTTTTAAGGCCGCTTTCTTCTCTCTCTCAAATAGTCTTTATCTTTGAAGACGTGCACTGGTTTGACGACGAATCGTTCAAATTGATGGGCGCGCTGCTTTCCGCCGCGAAATATCCGTATAAGGCGCTCATCACGGCGAGGCCTGAGGCGGCGGCCGGCGCTTCGTCTCTTCTGCGGCAGCTGAACGCCGGAGCAAGGATCCACGAATTAAAACTGCGCCCGTTCAGGGACGACGAGATACTTTTTATAAGCCGTTCGCTTCTTCCTAAAAGCACAATGGAACAAAAGGGCGACGCCTACTTTATACGCGAGAGCGAAGGGCTTCCGCTAATGCTCTTTGAGATGCTGCGAGCGCTGCGCGAGGACCCGCGTTCTGAATGCGAAAAAGGACTGGGCGTCATGGTTTGGAACAGGATAGGGACGCTCGGCGCCGCGGAAAAAAAGATACTGTCGGCCGCCGCCGTCTGCATCAGCGGCACTCCGGCCGTTATTTCAGAGATGACCGGCATGACTCAACAGCGCGTCATATATTCGGCAAACGCCCTCATTGCGAGGGGCCTGCTCTGCGAAAGGCAGGAGGGACGGCAGACCGTATGGGGATTTTTACACCAGAAGCTCCGTGAATGCGTCTACGCCGCGATACCGTATGAGAACCGCAGGGAGCTTCACGCAAAGGCCGCGGCCGCGCTCAGCGCGCGCTACGCCCCGCAGCGCTGGGACCCGGCGCTTGGCGCTATGCTCTGTCATCATTACATCGAGGCCGGAGACCGCGTCTCCGAACTGAAACAATATCTTAGCGAATTGATATTTGAGATAACGCTGAACCACGACATTTTCCCGACGCTCTCCGACAGGCTTTTCCTCTCATGCTCCACGCCGTACAGCAGCCGCGAGGAGACTGAAAAAAAGATAGGGCGCGTCATTGACATACTGGACGAGCTGCGCTGCGAGAACTCAATGAAGGAAGAGGACTTCGCCCGTCTGGAAGCCACCTCCTATGAGCTGGCCGGCGGCTTTCATATCTTTTGGGGCGAATATGAAAAGGGCAAGGTCTTCACTAGAGAGGCGCTTTCAATCACAAAGAGATACTGCCTCGACGAGACCTCCGTCTACTGCCTCAAACATTACTGCTACATGTATATCCAGATAGCGGACACAAAGAACCTGCGCCGCGCGGCGCGCGAGCTGCTACGGCAGTCAAAAAAGGCGGGGCTTGGGCAGTATTTCGCGACTGCGATAAGGTTCATCGGAATGGCCGCCTTTATGGAATCGGACTACGACCTGGCTGAAAAGATATTCAGGCACTCAATAAAAAAGTTTGACGAACTTCGACTCATTGGACGGCGCTACACTCTCGGCATACTCGTCGCAAAATGCTACCTAGGAGAGATAGCGCAAAGACGCGGCCTCTTTGAAGAGGGTGCCGCCTTCTTTGCTGAATGCGCCGCGAAGTGCGAAGAGATGAAGCTTTTCTGGGGCAGGAGTTATTTTCATATGGCCGCAGCGAACATAGCCGTCGATATGAACGACATGCCGGAATTTTTCCGTCAGATAGACGACGCGGTCTCGCTCTTTGAAAGCTGCCGCGGAGGACGTTGCGGCTCGATACTTTACAGCCTGAAGGCGATCGCAGACGCCGAAAGGCTCGATTTTGCCGGCGCAAAACGCGCCTACGAAAAGGCGGAGCTGCTGATAAAGCATGTACCGAGAATAGAGTGGATGGCGGCGCAGCACTTGGCCGCCGCGTGGATCGCAAGGCTTTCAGGGTACGATGCTTCGGACGACGCGGCGATGGCCGTGAAGCTGTATGAAAAAATAGGCTTTACGCTGAGGGCGCGCGCGATACGCGAAAAGTTCGCGCTGGCGCAGGAGCGCTGAGACGGCCTTTTTATAAACAAAAAAATCAACGCAAAAGCGGCGGGCCGGAAAGAAAAACTTCTTCCGGCCCGCCGCTTTATTTGTTATGGAATTATTCGGCCCAGTAGTTAGGAGCCTCTTTTGTAATAACTACGTCGTGCGGATGGCTTTCCTTCATCGAAGCGGAGGTCACCTGTACGAACTGCGCATTATCGTGCAGCTCCTCAAGCGTGGGCGCGCCCACATATCCCATGCCGGCGCGGATGCCGCCGACCATCTGATAGATGACGCCCGAGATGGGGCCTTTGTGAGGAACCATGCCTTCAATTCCTTCGGGAACGAGCTTGTCCTCAGAAGTTCCCTCCTGGAAGTAGCGGTCTTTGCTGCATCCGCCCTTCATAGCGCCAAGCGATCCCATGCCGCGGTAGCTTTTGAACGAACGGCCCTTGTATATTACCGCTTCGCCGGGGCTTTCTTCTGTGCCCGCGAAGAGCGAGCCTATCATTACCACGTCGCCGCCCGCAGCGAGCGCCTTCACGATGTCGCCGGAATAGCGTATCCCGCCGTCCGCCACGACTGTTTTGCCTCTTTTATGAGCCGCTTCCGCTACGTTCATCACCGCCGCCACCTGAGGCACGCCGATGCCGGCCACGATGCGCGTCGTGCATATAGAGCCAGGGCCAATTCCTACTTTGACTCCGTCCGCACCGGCGTCTATAAGCGCGTCGGCGGCGGCCGCGGTCGCTATGTTTCCTCCGACGAGCGGAAGATCCGGGTAAGCTTTGCGTAGGTCTGATATCATGTCCAGCACCATCTTTGAGTGACCGTGCGCGGTATCTACGATGATGACGTCGACTCCGGCCTTCACCAGTGCGGCCGCTCTGTCGCGCGCGTCGTGCCCGACTCCGATAGCGGCTCCGACGCGAAGGCGTCCGTGCGAGTCCTTCGTGGAGTTCGGGAAGGCCTTTGCCTTTAAGATATCTTTTATCGTGATGAGGCCCTTGAGCCTGTTTTCCTTGTCAACTATAGGAAGCTTCTCCACCTTCGTCCCCATAAGGATGTTCTTCGCGTCGTCAAGCGTTGTGCCGATGGGCGCCGTTACAAGGTGCTCCTGCGTCATGATGTTCGATATAGGCTGGTCGAGGTTCGTTACGAAACGAAGGTCGCGGTTCGTTATTATTCCGACGAGGCGAATCTGGTCGTCTACGACGGGCACGCCGGAAATGTGATAGTGCTCCATCAGCGCTACAGCCTCGCGCACAGAATCCGACGGGTGACGGTAGAACGGATCGACGATGACGCCCGACTCGGAGCGCTTTACCTTGTCTACCTCAATGGCCTGCTGTTCTATCGGGAGGTTTCTGTGAAGTATGCCGATGCCGCCCTCGCGCGCAAGAGCGATGGCAAGACGCCCTTCTGTTACAGTGTCCATCGCGGCGCTGCAAATAGGGATGTTCAGCTCTATCTGCGGCGTGAGCCTTGTTGAAACGCTGACCGCCGCCGGCACTACTTCGCTGTAGTTAGGAACGAGCAGCACGTCGTCAAATGTGAATCCCTGATAGTCGACAAATTTCGAATTGTGTTGTTTTTGCATTTTTCAAAAGGCCTCCAGAATGAATTATATGTGTAAACCGCGTCTTTAACAGGCTGACGTTCGTGATATGGTGGCCACTGCGTGGCATATCATACACTCGCTCCGGCCTGCGCTTCCGCAGTGTTCTGCCGATTTTACCTTGATGTTGAATAATCTCTCCCCGGGACCTGCGCCCAGCTCTTTGTCCATTTTTTCTATAAAGGCCGGCACAAGCGCGCCGAGCTTTGGTATTTGCGCGTTCAGCGTGGCGTCTATCCATTCCGGCCGCCAGCCTTTTGCTGCAAGCCGTTCCAGAACGAGGCGCAGAAGCTCTATGCTGTCGGCGCCTCGGAATTTCTCCGAAGACGCGGGAAAAAGCGTACCGATGTCCGGTTCGCCCGCCGCGCCGAGCATCGCGTCCATGACCGTATGTGCTACGATATCCGCGTCCGAGTGGCCCAAAAGTCCGTATCCGGTATCTTTTATCTCTACGCCAGCTATTATGAGCGGACGCCCAGCCGCGAGTTGGTGAATATCATACCCGTGTCCCGTTCTTTTTTCAACAAGTTTTTCGGTCAAAGATTTTGCCATCTCCCAGTCAAACGGAGTCGTTACTTTGAAATTGTGGTCCAGCCCCGCTACGTGCGCTAATTTTCTTCCGGCGGCAAGCCACGCGGAGGCTTCGTCTGTTACGCCGGCGCCGGCATCGTCCAACGCCGCAGAAAGCAGCGCTTTATCGAAGGCCTGAGGCGTCTGCGTCCTGAAATAGAGGCTCCGATCCTCCTGTGTCATTGTTCCGTTTTCGATTTTTTTTAGTGAATCGGTCGAAGGAAGAAGAGGGACGGCGCCGCCTGTCTTCTCCGCCGCCGTCATAAGTTCTTCGCAGAGCCCTTCGGTTATAAAAGGGCGGGCCCCATCGTGAACAAGCACGTGCGACCCGCTGCATTTCTTTAAACCGTTTTGGACAGACTCCGCGCGCGACGCTCCGCCCTGAGTGATCGTAAGCGTCAGCTCTTTTGCGGCCTGCGCGTACTGCTCTTCGTATCCGCGCGGGACGACGAGCACAATGTCCCATATGAGTCCCCTTTTGCGCAAGCTGTCCGCTATGTCAAAAGACCAACGCCACAGCGGCCTGCCCAGAAGGCTGCGAAATTGTTTCGGCTCGCCTCCGATACGGCTGCCGGAGCCGCCCGCTGCTATTAAAAAGGACCACGCGGCGCCGGTCGTCATATTTACGGATGTATCCTTGCGAAGACCATTCTGCCGGCGGAGGTCTGCAGCATGGAGGTCACCGTAACCTTTACCCTTTCGCCGACGTGGCGGTAGCCGTCTTCGACTACGAGCATCGTGCCGTCGTCAAGGTAGCCTATGCCCTGGTGGTTTTCACGTCCTAGGCGGATTATGTCTATCTCGACCTTTTCGCCGGGAAGGAGCATCGGCTTAAGTGAGTTTGCCAGGTCGTTTACGTTCAGCACGTCGACGCCCTCTATCTGAGCCACCTGATTCAGGTTGTAATCGGTTGTTATTACCTTGCCGTTGAGCTGCCTCGCAAGCACGACGAGCGCCTCGTCCACCTTTTCTCTTTCAAGTTCGCGCAGCGTCACCTCTGGTATCTCGATGGTGAGGCCCTTGACCTTCTGGAGCTCCGTCACCACGGAAAGTCCGCGGCGGCCGCGCGTGCGGCGCAGCGAGTCTGTCGAGTCGGCGACGCCCTGAAGCTCAGCCAGGATGAAGCGCGGCAGCACTATTATTCCCTCAAGGAATCCAGTCTGCGCGACGTCCAGTATCCTGCCGTCGATAATTGCGCTCGTGTCCAGTATCTTCGGGAACGAAAGCTCCGTGTGGGCGCTTGCTATCATCTCGACCTCGCCGTTTTCGCCCTTTTTCTTTCGCGTCAGCTTTGATTTAAGATCCATGTTCATTATCATGCTCCAGAAATCGTCGCCGCGTTTAGCGAAGAAGCGCAGCCCCCAGTAGCCGAGCGCTACGTTGAGCAGCACCGCTATATATACCCCTATGCCTCCGGGGATCTTTGAGAGCGGTATCGCTATGAGGTTTGCAAGCAGAAGGCCCAGTATGAGGCCGACCATGCTTACGATCAAATCCGCCACGCTTACGTTTTGAATCCTGGATTCGAAAAACTGTCCAAATTTAATAAGCGCCCACCAGAATAAAGGTGCGAGGATAAAGCCGCATGCTGCTGCAAGAGCCACTACAAAAATGCTTGTGCCGATGGGATGGATGCTTGACATCGAAGGGAACCAGTTCTCGGTCAGCATAAGCAGTGAAAACTGATAGCCCGCTGCGCCGCAGATGAATACCATGACGGCGGTTACAAGTCTTTTCATAACTTTCGATAGTTCTATATCATGACGCATCTTAAGTTCCTCCTTTCTTGATTGTCCTATTTATATTTCACCGTTGCCGCAAATCTTCCGCTGTTATCTTTTGGCCGTCCCGCTAATTTGGCGAGGCGAGCCTTGCCTTTTATTCCATCTCCTTTCTGGCGTCCATTGCCATGTGAAGCGTCACTCTGTCGGCAAAGCCGATGCTCCCGCCTACTGGCAGGCCGTAGGAGAGCCTGGAAATTTTGACCTCAATGTCTCTTAATGCGTCCTGAACTGAGTACGCGGTCAAATCTCCCTCTATGCGCGGCGCCGTGGCCAGGATGATTTCTTTTATTTTTTCATCCTCTACGCGCTCGCGAAGCCTCTCAATGCTTTCTGTCGGTATTTCTTCGTCATCAAGCGGTGAGAGCCTTCCGCCAAGCACATGATAGAGGCCGTTGTATATTCCCGCCTGTTCTATCGCGACGCAGTCCTCTTCGCTTTCGACCACGCAGAGCATCTCTCTGCTGCGCGTCATGTCGGTGCAAATCGGACACGGATCCACATCTGTGAAGGCTCCGCATACGGAGCAGCGTCTGATGTTTTCCGTAAGCGCGATGACGGCCTCTCCGAAGTCCCGTATCCTCTGCCTGTCTTCTTTAAGAAGATAAAAAACCATCCTCCGGGCGGTTTTTTCACCTATGCCCGGAAGGCGGCTCCACTCTTTTATTAATTTTTGAACTGGCCCCGGAAGTGACACGAGGAGCCTCTACATAAGCCCTGGGAATCCGCCCATGCCGCCGGTAAGCGCGTTCATTTTGTCGTTTGACAGAGCCTTAGCCTTGTCGATAGCGTCTTTTACGGCGCCAAGCACGAGGTCTTCTAGCATCTCGGCCTCTTCGGGATTTATTACGTCCTTTGAGATGCTGATAGCTGTGATGTCGCCATGCCCGTTTGCGGTGGCCTTCACCGCGCCGCCGCCAGCAGTTCCCTCAACGACGGTGGTTCCAAGCTCCTCCTGCGCAAGCGTCATCTGTGCCTGCATCCTCTGGGCCTGTTTTAAGATTTTATCCATTTTCATAATTCTTCATCCTTTCACTTTTATCAAATGTTCATTAAATTATCACGTAAGAGCGTTAATTTCAACTGTTTTCTACTTATCTACACTTATATCTTCGTCTTTGTAGTTGTCAATGTGAAAATATGTCGCAGCAAGACGCAATACAAAGACGGGCAGTTTCGTCAGTCTCTTCCAGCGCCACGGCTCCTGTATGACTCTGTATAGCCATTCCATGCCGACCTTCTGCCACATTTTGGGCGCACGCGTCAGCTTGCCGGAGATTACGTCCATGCTGCCGCCTATGCCCATTCCTATGACCGCGCCTGTCGCCGGCAGATATTTTTCAAGCCAGTACTCCTGTTTGGGCACCCCAAGGCCGACAAATAAAATATTTGTACCAGCATCCTTTATGCGCGCGCAGATGTTTTCGGTCTCCTCCTGCTTGAAAAAACCGTCGCAAGTGCCTGCGATTGTAAGGCCTGGATATTTCTGCACGAGCTTTTCGGCGGCGCAGGCGGCGACGGTCGGCGCGCCTCCCAGCATCCAGACGCGCCAGCCTTCGTATGCGGCGCGTTTGCAAAGATGTTCCGTGAATTCTACTCCCGGTATGCGTTCCTGAATGGGCGTGCCTATTAGTTTCAGCGCGCCTATCAGTCCCGCTCCGTCAGGAAGCACGAGCGAGGCGTTTTTGACTATTCTGCGGTAGTCTTTGTCGGTGCGGCTTCTGAGCGCGGCGAGCGCGTCGGGCGTTACGATTATATGCGAGCCGCCTTCGGTGTTTATCCAGTGCTGTACTTTGGCAAGCGCGTAGTTGAGCGAGATGTTGTCCACTTTGACGCCCCAGAGGACGGGATTGCGGCATTCCTCAGCCATGACGACCCGTTTGTATTTAAAGGTGTAGAATAGCCACACCACGCCAAATATCGCGGCGACCGCGGCAAGCAGATAGAAGAAATCCGGTACGCCAAGCTGTATCGCTGAGACCAGGCAGCCGGTGAAGGCGCATATTGTGACTACGAGATATATTGCGACCGGGTGCGTGAATCCGCGTGTGATAAGTTTTCTGTAGAGCATCAGATTGCCGGCAGGCTTCGGCGAAAAGGCGGCGCTGATTACGCCCATCGAGGTTTCCGTTATGGGCAGGGCAAAGAATCCGAGCGGAAGCAGCGCCAGCGTGTAGAAGGTGATCCCCTTGCTGACGCCTAGTATCGAAAGCCCGGCAAAGAGAGTGCCCCACAAGGCGGTCAGCGGCTCCGTGAGCCGCCGGTAGGCGTACATGTGCCGGCTCCAGAAGACGAGCAGGAAGATGAGGCCGATTATGCAGACCTGAGAGGCGTCGTGCAGGCTTTGCGACGACGAAAGTATGACGACTGAGATCATCGTCCAGCTTACGGTAAGAAGCAGGCCGCACAGCCCCGGTATCTCGTCGATCTCCTGAAAGAATATTGGAAATATCCCGACCCAGAGAGTGCTTAAGACGATCGAGGCGAAATAGGAGAGATAATAATATTCTCCGTCGGTAAATTCAATGAAGGCGATGCGTGGGCCGAAGAGCGAAAAGACGAGCCCGACGAGAAAATATAGGAAACGGAGGTTTTTGCCCTTTGTCGCCTTCTGACAGAAGCCGATACAGGCGGCGGCTACGCCGGCTGCGATGGTGATGCGCAAAGGACCATCCGGCATCCAGATGCCGCACAGGGCCCAGGCGCCTATGAGTGTTATATCCTTTAAATAATAATACTGGTCGCTCTCGAGGTACTTTTTAAAAAATTTCTGGATGACTATACATATTAGAGCCACCATCGTTATCATTATTACAGTTGTTCCGTATGAGCTGCTGAACATATAAGGCCAAACTCCAATCTGAAAAATAACGCCATAATATATTCTTTATATCCTATCATAAAAAGCGGAAGCCGCAAGTGAAATCTCACTTTTGGCCTCCGCCGGTATCAAACTATCATAAATAATTTTAGCCGCGCCGCGCGCTTTATAAGGAGATTTTTTCCATGCCGCCGACGTACGGGCGGAGCGCTTCTGGGACGGTCACCGTGCCGTCTTCGTTTTGATAATTTTCGATGATCGCGATGAGCGTGCGGCCGATGGCAA
The DNA here is from genome assembly GCA_036655895.1 of Cloacibacillus sp. Taxonomy (NCBI): domain Bacteria; kingdom Thermotogati; phylum Synergistota; class Synergistia; order Synergistales; family Synergistaceae; genus Cloacibacillus; species Cloacibacillus sp. The sequence continues at coordinate 99,167 of JAVVPF010000001.1, forward strand.
GTCCTGAGCCGTTGAGCGTGTGTACGAGGCGCGCCTTGCCTCCGTCAGCCGGCTTGTATTTTATGCCCATGCGGCGCGCCTGAAAATCTTCGCAGTTGCTGCATGAGCTGATCTCGCGGTATGTTCCCTGTGACGGCAGCCATACTTCGATGTCGTAGGTCTTCGCCGATCCGAAGCCCATGTCTCCGGTGCAGAGCACGATTACGCGGTACGGGATGCCAAGCAGTTCAAGTATTTCCGCTGCGCAGTTCGTCATATGTTCAAGCTCGGCGTAGCTGTTGTCAGGCAGCGCAAGCTTTACCATTTCAACCTTGTCGAACTGGTGCTGGCGCAGCATACCACGCATGTCTCGCCCAGCGCTTCCAGCTTCGCGGCGGAAACAGGGCGTGTAGGCGCAGTAATATTTCGGAAGGTCGGACTCTTTGAATACCTCTCCCGAATGCAGGTTGGTCACGGGCACCTCGGCGGTTGGGATGAGCCAGAGGTCGTCGCAGGCGCAGCGGTAAAGGTCGTCCGCGAATTTTGGAAGGTTGCCTGTGCCGGTCATCGTCTTTGTGCTGACCAGCGCCGGCGTCGCCACCTCGGTAAAGCCGTGCTGCGTCGTGTGCAGGTCGAGCATGAAGTTCATGAGCCCGCGCTCGAGGCGCGCGCCCGCGCCCTTTAGCACGGTGAAACGGCTGCCGGAGAGTTTCACGCCACGGTCAAAGTCCATTATGCCAAGCGCTTCGCCCAGCTCCCAATGCGGCTTTGGCTCAAATTCAAACTGGCGCGGCGTTCCCCATCTGCGCATCTCTATATTGTCGTTTTCATCCTTGCCCTTTGGAACGCTGGCGTTGGGACGGTTCGGTATGCGCAGAGCGAGGTCGTCCAGCTCAGCCTGGATCGCGTCGGCCTTTTCGTCGAGGGCGCGTATCTCGTCTCCAAGGGCGCGTATCTCGTCCTGAAGCGCTGTGGCGTCCTCGCCTTTTCTTCTTTTTTCGCCGACCTCTTTGCTGCCGGCGTTGCGTTTTTCTTTCAGCTTATCGGCTTCAATGAGCGTCTCTCTGCGCGCTTCGTCAAGTTCTTTATATTTATCGAGCGGGAATGTATTGTTGCGCGAGGCGAGCATCTCCGCCAGTTCGTCATAGTGTTCGCGCACCCATTTTGTATCGAGCATTAATCCTGCGCCCCCTTGGAATTTCTGATCTCTTTCATGAGCTTTGCAGTTTCTAGCGCGGCAAGCGCGGCGTCCGCGCCTTTGTTGCCGGCTTTGCTGCCGGAACGCATCAGCGCCTGTTCGAGATTTTCGCAGGTCAGTATGCCGAAGGCGACGGGCACTCTGTGTTCGAGTCCGACCATGGCAAGCCCCTTGGCCGCTTCGCCCGCCACGTACTCGTGATGCGTGGTGTCTCCGCGGATGACGGCGCCCAGAGAAATGATGGCGTCGTATTTGCCAAGCAGCGCTATTTCCTTCGCGACGATGGGCTGTTCCCACGCGCCCGGCGTCCAGAATAGGTCTATATCCTGATAATTTACTCCGTGGCGCGTCAGCGCGTCTTTTGCGCCGTCGATAAGCTTTGAGGTGATCAGTTCGTTGAAGCGCGAGCCTATTATAGCGAACCTGAGGCCTGTTCCAAGCATATCTCCCTGATATGTACGCATTGATTATTCCTCCCGTGTCTTTCTAAATTAATGTTTATGCCCGCACTCTTTGCAGGAATAAACTTTTTCATTAAGGATGTGCCCCATTTTGCACAGCTTCGTGTTCATGTATTTTTCGTTATAGATGTTGGGCGGTATCTCTATCGGCACGCGCTCAGTTATTTCCAGCCCGTAGCCGGCGAGTCCGGTTATTTTGACGGGGTTGTTCGTCATGAGGCGCAGTTTTTTCAGGCCGAGGTCGGCCAGTATCTGCGCGCCGATGCCGTAGTCGCGCTGGTCCGGCGCAAAGCCTAGCGCTAGATTTGCCTCAACTGTGTCCATGCCGCTGTCTTGCAGGTCGTAGGCTTTGAGCTTTGCAAGAAGCCCGATGCCGCGTCCCTCCTGTCTTAAGTATAGCAGCACGCCCCTGCCCTCTTTTTCTATCATGGACATAGCCGTGTGGAGCTGCGGGCCGCAGTCGCAGCGCAAGGAGCCGAGCAGGTCGCCCGTGAAGCATTCGGAATGAACGCGCGTCAGCACAGGCTCGTCGCCCGACAGGTCGCCCTTTACGAGCGCCAGATGGACTGCACCAGGGTTGTCGCCGTACGGGCTGGTGTATACGTAGCACGAGAAGTCTCCCCACATTGTCGGCATGTGGACGACGACCTCTTTTTTGACGAATTTTTCACGGATGACGCGATAGCGGATGAGGTCCTCTACAGTGATTATTTTAAGTCCGTGATTTTTTGCGAAATCAATTAGCTGCGGCAGTCTCGCCATGCTTCCGTCGCAGTTCATTATCTCGCATATCACGCCCGCCGCATTGAGGCCGGCAAGACGCGTAAGATCCACCGCGGCCTCCGTGTGTCCGGCCCTCTGTAGTACGCCGCCGGGACGCGCGATGAGCGGGAAGATGTGCCCCGGCTTTCTGAAATCGCCGGGCTTTGAGGCTGGGTCCGCGAGCGCGCGCGCCGTGAAGGCGCGTTCTGCCGCCGATATGCCGGTGGTCGTTCCTTCAAGGTGGTCGACTGAGACCGTGAACGCGGTGCCGTGAGCGTCCGTGTTGTGTTCCACCATCGGCGAAAGTTCAAGCCGCTGCGCCTGAGCGCAGGATACGGGCACGCAGACAAGTCCGCGCGCGTTTGTCACCATGAAATTGAGGTCTTCTGTGCGGCAGAGATCGGCCGCCATTATGAGGTCTCCCTCGTTTTCACGGTTTTCGTCGTCTACGACGACGACCATTTTGCCCAGTTTTATATCTTCTATTGCCTCTTCAATTTTATTGAACAAACATTTCACCCCTAACGTTAATTCCAGCCATACTCAGATAGTTTATCCCAAGTGAGCGTATTTTTCACCTTATCTTCATCGTTTTGTGCAATATTTCCTGAAAATCGCGCGTCGAGATATTTTTTTATATATTTGCCCATCATGTCGGTCTCGATATTGACCGTATCTCCCGTGCGCAGAAAGCCGAGCGTCGTGTCGGCGAGCGTAGTGGGGATGATGCCGACAGAAAAGCCCTCTGGTTTCGCGTCAATGACGGTGAGGCTAACGCCGTCGATGGTTATAGAGCCTTTCGGCACTATGCCCTCCGCCGTCTCTTTCGACGTTTTAAAAAAAAGCTGGCGCGTTTTGCCGGCGTTTTCCACTTTTTCAAGCACCGCCATACCGTCGACGTGCCCCGCCACGAGGTGTCCGTCGAGGCGTGAGTCAAGGCGCATCGCCCGTTCAAGGTTGACAGAGCCGCCTGGCCTGAGGCCGCCCAGCTTTGTTCGTTTTAATGTTTCGGGCATCATTTCGACGCTGAATGTGCCGGCGCCGCACGCCGTTACGGTGCTGCACGCGCCCGATATGGCGACGGAGTCGCCGATTTTCAGCTCGTGAGCAATTTTGGGAGCGCTTATCGTAAGTTCCGTCACGTCGCCTTTTTTCTGCAAATTCGAGACTGTGCCTACGGTTTCTATAAGTCCGGTGAACATTTAAAAACACCTCTTGTCAAAAGGTCGCAGCCGACCTTTGTGTATTTTATATCTTTGAGAGCAGGCGCGTCGGATATCGCGCCGCTTTCAAAAAAGTCAGAAAACGAGGGCCCTGCGCCCAGTATCTTTGGCGCGGTAAAGAGCGCGAGCTCGTCCGCAAGCCCCGAGGCTATAAAGGCGGAGGTGACGCGCGGGCCGGCCTCCACCATAAGGTAATTGACTCCCTCGCGGCAGAGTTTTTTCAAAACGGCGGGAAGATAGTCCTCCGCTGCCTCTATTCGTTCTATCTGAGCGCCCGCCATTCGCAGATGTTCCTCGCGCCACTCCTCCGCGCCGCTTTGCGCGAAAATGAGCGCGCCGCCGCGCAGTATCTTTGCGCAGGTGGGCGTGCGCAGTTTTCTGTCCACGATGACGCGCAGCGGATTTTTACCTGGCGCGCTGCGGACTGTAAGCTCAGGGTCGTCGCTTAAAACTGTGCCTACTCCAGTGAGCACCGCGCCGTTTTCCGCGCGCATCGCGTGTACCCGTTCGCGGCTTTCCTCGCTCGTTATCCATTTGCTTTCGCCGTTTGCAAGCGCGATGCGCCCGTCAAGCGACGCGGCGCATTTTATCGTCACCCACGGACGCGAGAGCGTCATGCGCCTGATGAAGCCTCGGTTCATATATCTGCATTCGGCCTCAAGCACTCCGTTTTTTACCTCAATGCCAGCGTCGCGCAGTTTTAGAAGTCCCGCGCCCGCCACCTTGGGGTTTGGGTCCGTCATAGCGGTTATGACGCGCGCAGGGCGCTTTTCCAAAAGCATGTCCGCGCAGGGCGGCGTCTTGCCGTAATGCGAACATGGTTCAAGCGTCACATAGACGTCGGCGCCTTCAATGTCGCCGCAAGCGTCCGCTACTGCGTTTACCTCCGCGTGCGGGCCGCCGCATTTTTTGTGCCACCCTCTGCCGATTATCTGGCCGTCGCGCACTATGACGCAGCCGACGCGTGGGTTCGGGCTGCATTCAGCACCCTGCGCCGCAAGTTCGAGCGCGCAGCTCATATAATATTCGTCTATTTTACTCTTCGGAAGATTCATTGCCGGCCTCCTCGTAATTTTCGGCGCCGCTTGGCGCGTCGTCCTCTACCTCGTTAAATTCCTTTAATTTCGCAAGTATCCGCTTTGCAAGCGCGCGCCCTATGCCGGGAGCCGCCGCAAGCTCCTCTTCCGGCACGTCGAGCAGCGCACGCACGCTGCCGAATTTTGTGATGAGCATGGCCGCCTTCGCGCGTCCGATGCCCGGAACCTCTTCTATCTTGCTGCGTTTGAAACTCTTTCCGCGGCGCGTCCTGTGCGACGTGATGGCAAAACGGTGAGACTCGTCGCGCACATGCTGGAGCAGCCGAAGCACCGGGTCGGTGTGGTCGAGGCGTATCGGCTCTTTTCTGTTGGGAAGATAGACCTCTTCAAATTCCTTGGCAAGGGAGATTATCGGGATGTTGTGGATGTTCAACTCGTCCAGCGCCTGAATGGCGAATTCAAGCTGCACAGGGCCGCCGTCTATCAAGATGAGCTGCGGAAGAGGCTCCTGCCCTTCAAGGCAACGGCTATAGCGGCGCGTAAGCGTCTCCTTCATCGAACGGAAGTCGTCTATGCCCTCCACTGTCTTTATGTTGAACTTTCTGTACAGCGACGGGTTTGGATAGCCCTGTTCAAAGACGACCGCAACGCCTACCGTGAAATTTCCCGCGCTGTGCGAGATGTCGAAGCCGTCTATGCGCCACGGCAGTATGGGCAGTTCAAATGCTCTTTGCATCGAGTTTAGTATCTCAAAAAAGTTTTCTTCGCCGGATGGGATGTCCGGCATTGTGTGCTGCTGGCGGCTGACGCGCCATATCGCGCGTATGGTGTCGCGAAGGCGCGCCGCCTCCTCAAAGAGCATCTCGCGTGCCGCGCTGTCCATGCGCTTGCGCAGACGCTCGATAAGCTCCGCTCCGTGTCCCTGCAAAAGCAGTGCCACGTCCGCCGCGCGGTCTCGGTATTCGTTTTCGGTGCAGAGTCCGCAGCACGGCGCGAGGCAGCGGCCCAGCGAATGTTTCATGCAGGGGCGTCCGCCCTGCGCCTTGGGCTCTTCACCGCCGCATGAACGCAGCGGAAGATAGCGCTCGACGAGCCGCAGCAGCGCCCGCACCTCCTGCACGCGGACGTACGGGCCTATGTAGCGCGCTCCGTCGTCCATCTTGACGCGCGTCACTATGATGCGCGGATATTTTTCCGCTGTGATTTTTATGTAGGCGTAGCGTTCGTTCATTTTAAGGTCAACGTTGAAGAAGGGCTGATAGAGCTTTATCAGCCTGTTTTCGAGGATGAGCGCCTCTATTTCGCTTTCCGTCCGCATAGTGGAGATGTCGCGTATCGTGTCCACAAGTTTTTCAAGGCGCGGCGAGGCAAAATGCTCATGCCTGAAGTACGACGAGACGCGTTTTTTCAAAGACTTCGCCTTGCCGATATATATTATCTCCCCGTTTTCATCGCGCATGAGGTATACGCCTGGCTTGTCGGGAAAACCCTTTACAAATTTTATCAATTCTGCCTTGTTCAAATAAATTTACCCTTTCTGTCATTGCGGTCAGGCTTCACTTGGTATAGGATAGCATAAATATGTATATTAGCCGCATCGCCTTTTTCAAGGTTTTGCGGCATTACCGCGGAGGTGCGAAATATGTCATTAGCAGTATATAACGATCTGACAAGGACAAAAGAAAAATTTGTCCCCATCGAAGAGGGAAAGGTGCGTTTTTACGTATGCGGCCCAACCGTCTACAATTTTTTCCACATCGGCAACGCGAGGCCCTTCGTCCTTTTTGACGTATTCAGACGTTATCTTGAAAGCATAGGATATAAGGTCTTCTACGTCCAGAACTTTACCGACATAGACGACAAAATGATAAAGCGCGCAAACGAAATGGGCATCACCGTTGCGGAACTGGCTGACGAATACATCAAAGAATATTTCGACGACGCGGACGCGCTCGGCGTTCGCCGCGCCACGGTCAACCCCCGCGCTACGCACGAGATGCAGCCGATCATTGAGATAGTGGAAACGCTCATCAAAAAGGGACACGCCTATGAGGTAGAAGGCGACGTTTATTTTAACGTGGCAAGCTTCGGCGAATACGGCAAGCTCTCAAAGCAGAGCATAGACGAACTGCTCTCGGGCGCGCGCATCGACGTTGACGAACGCAAGCAGAGGCCGCTTGACTTCGCGCTGTGGAAGGCGGCGAAGCCCGGAGAACCCGCGTGGGAGAGCCCGTGGGGCCCGGGGCGCCCCGGCTGGCACATCGAGTGCAGCGCGATGTCTACAAAATATCTCGGCAAGACGATAGACATCCACGGCGGCGGAAGCGACCTCATTTTCCCGCACCACGAAAACGAGATAGCTCAGTCTGAGTGCGCAAATGAGATGCAGTTTGTAAAATACTGGCTGCACAACGCCTATCTGCTCATCGACAAGGAAAAAATGTCAAAGTCGCTGGGCAACTTCCTCACAGTCCGCGACATCCGCCAGAAGGTGAACCCGCTGGTGCTGCGTTTCTTCCTGATGAGCTCGCACTACCGTTCGCCGCTCAACTTCTCGCAGGAGGGCCTTGAACAGTCGAAGGCGGCGCTTGAGCGTCTGCACAACTGCTGGGGCGATCTTAACTTTGCGATGGAAAACCGCGACGCCGGCGCGGCGGACGAAGCACTGGCAGAGGCCGCAACGCGCGCATGGGAGGGCTTCACGGAGTCAATGGACGACGATTTCAATACCGCTGGCGCTATTGGAAATATTTTCGACCTTGTGAGGGCCGTCAACGTCCACCTTACTGAGCACGCGCAGATAGACGAAAAGGGCATAGCCCGCGCCAAAGAAATATTTGAAAAGACAAACGCCGTGCTGGGCTATCTGCCGGAAGATAAAAAGGCCGACGCGGATGACGCGGATATTGACGCGTTGGTAGCGGAGCGCACGGAGGCAAGAAAAAGCAAGAATTTCAAACGTTCCGACGAGATACGCGATCTGCTTGCGGCAAAGGGCGTCGTCATCGAAGACACGCCTCAGGGCCCGCGCTGGAAGAAAACGCTGTAGATATTTACGAAAAAACAGGGGCCTTTCGGCATCTCGAAACGTCCCGCGGCAAAAAAAAAGCGGAACCCTTTGAGGGTCCCGCCTTTTTGTTAGATTAAAGTCAGATAAAAGATGATTTACAGGAACGAGCAGGATGAAGAGGGAGCGCCGTATTTGATGCCGCTGATCTCGTCAAGCTTCTGTACGTTGTGGACCGCGTCGATGTAGCGGATGGTGCCGCTTTTCGCGCGCATTACCAACGACGATGTGTGGATGCCGTCTCCTGAGTAGCGAACGCCCTTCAGCCAGTCGCCGTCGGTTACGCCCGTTGCTGCGAAGTAGACGTTTTCGCATGAGACGAGGTCGTTCAGGTTCAGCACCTTATTGACGTCCATGCCCTTATCCTTGCACTTTTCGCGCTCTTCGTCGTTGCGCGGCCAAAGTTTGCACTGCATGTTGCCGCCTACACATTTTACGGCGCAGGCTGTGATGACGGCTTCAGGCGAGCCGCCGATGCCCATCAGGAGGTCAATGCCGGCGTTCGGCTTGCATGTCGAAAGCGCGCCCGCTACGTCTCCGTCGGGGATGAGGTGGATACGCGCATGGATGGAGCGTATCTCTTTGATGAGCTCTTCGTGACGCGGCCTGTCAAGGACTACGACGGTGACGTCTTCGACCGATTTTCTGAGAGCGCGCGCTACTGCCCTGATGTTGTCCGTGGGGCTTGCGTCGATGTTGATTGCGTGCGCGGCGTACGGGCCGGTTGCAATTTTGTCCATGTAGAAGATATGCTGAGGATCAAACATAGACCCTCTTTCAGCGAATGCCACGACGCTCACCGCGTTGGGAAGTCCAAGCGCTGTCAGGCGCGTTCCGTCGATCGGGTCTACTGCTATGTCTACCTGCGGATCTGTCCCGTATCCCAGCTTCTCCCCGTTGAAGAGCATAGGAGCTTCGTCCTTTTCGCCCTCTCCGATAACAACAACTCCGTCCATAGCGACATTGTTGAGTATGAAGCGCATTGCGTTTACAGCAGCTCCGTCAACGCCATTCTTGTCACCGCGTCCCATCCAGCGGCCTGCGGACATCGCCGCGGCTTCTGTCGCTCGTACCATTTCAAGCGCCATATTCCTGTCCGGTGCAGACATGTGCAACCCCTCCGTGTTTTTATTTTGAGGCGGCAGAGGCTTTCAGTTCGGGAAAGCGTGCGAATACCTCGTCGATATGTTTAAGATAATACCCCAAATCAAATAAAGATTCCAGCTCGGAAGAGGACATTTTTGTGATTCTTGCGTCCGATTTCAAAAGATCGAGCAGCGGCTTCTTTTCATCCCAGCAGCGCATCGCGTTGCTTTGCGCGATAGCGTAAGCATCCTCGCGGCTGACGCCCTCGCGCTCTACGAGTTCGATGAGCACGCGGCCGGAGAAAAGCAGCCCTTTCGTGATGTCGATGTCTTCAAGCATTTTATCTTCGTTGACGACGAGGCCACCCATCACCTTTATCATGATTTTAGTCATGTAGTGCGCAAGGTGAAAGACGTCCGGCCACATGACGCGTTCAACCGATGAGTGGCTGATGTCGCGCTCGTGCCAAAGCGCGATGTCTTCAAGCGCGGGCACCGCGTATCCGCGAAGAAGGCGGGACATCCCGCAGACTCTCTCGCAGAGGATGGGGTTCTTTTTATGGGGCATCGCGGAGGAGCCTTTTTGTCCCTTTTTGAACGGCTCAAGCGCTTCAAGCACCTCCGTGCGCTGAAGGTGGCGTATCTCAAGCGCCGTGCGTTCCAGAGTCCCTCCGCAGACGGCAAGGTCTGTCACGACGCGCGCGTGTCTGTCGCGCTGGATTACCTGAGTTGATACAGGGTCGACAGAAAGGCCCAGCAGTTCGCAGACTCTCGCCTCAACGTCCGGCGGGCAGTTCGCGTAAGTGCCGACTGCGCCGGAAAGCTTGCCGACCATCATCTCGGCCTTTGTGCGAGTCAGGCGTTCGATGTCGCGTCCTAGCTCCGCGTAGTGGTTCAGCAGCTTGAGGCCGAAGGTCGTGGGTTCGGCGTGGATGCCGTGCGTCCGTCCGGGGCACGGCGTCTTTTTGTATTTGACGGCCATTTCGCCAAGAAGCTTGTGGAGCTTTTTCAGCTCGCAGAGAACGACGTCGAGGCTTTCACCAAGAAGCAGGGAGGAGGCGGTGTCGATAACGTCGCTGCTCGTAAGTCCCAGGTGGACGAAGCGGCCCGACTCGCCTATCGTCTCTGCCACGCTTGATACGAAGGCTATGACGTCGTGCTGAGTCACCTCTTCTATCTCGTGGATGCGCTGCACCGTGAACCCGGCCTTGTCCCTGATGTTCTTGAAATCTTCGTCGGGCACGACGCCTTTTTCATTCCATGCCTGAGTCGCGGCAAGCTCGACGTCAAGCCATCTTCCAAAACGGTTCTCGTCTGTCCATATCTTTTTTATTTCCTGTGTCTCATAACGCGGTATCATCTATAGGCCTCCATATTGCAAAATATTTTCATTTTCAAATGATATGACGATGCGGCGCAAAAGCCTCAGCGGGCCAGCTGCGCCTCTTTTTTCCAGTCCTCGCGGACCAGCTCGAGCCAATCGTCGTACACGCCGCTTTTGAAATCCGGGAAGGTGTAAAAAAAGCTCTCCCAGCGTCCTTTTCTTCGGCATAGCGTCACTTCGCAGAAGATGCCGCGGCGCAGATAAACTCTGTGCGCCTGTCCCTTCGTTGAGGCGAGTAAAAGCCGCGCTCCGTCCACCGTGCCAGGGTCCAGGTTTACGCGGCGGCTTTCTCCTGTAAGTTTTTCTATCTCACAACTTTCGATTTTCCAATCGGGCAGTTTTGACATAGGGTAAAGCCAGGGTATGAGAAAAATATTCTATCGAGCTTTGGAGAGATATTTTCGTAATAATTTGTCCAGTCAAATGCAAAGGGGCGGCTCACACGCTCAGGGCTCCCCCATCGCGCCTTTAGCAGCTCCATTGCGTTTTGACATATATCTGGAGCGTCGTGAGGGACAAGCAGCGCGAGAATCTTTTTGACCAGCGGGTCTCGCGGATGCTTTGCTTCACACTCTTGCTGCATTTTATTTATTTTCTCCCGACGGCGCGCCAAGCAGCGTTTCTACAAAGGTGCGCGGCTCGAAGAGCTGAAGGTCGTCGATGCCTTCGCCGAGGCCGACATACCGTATCGGCATTTTGAGCTTGTCCGCAATGGCGATGACGATGCCGCCTTTTGAGGTGTTGTCGAATTTCGTGAGGACGACGCCCGTTATCGGCATTATTTTGCTGAAGGTCTCCGCCTGGATGAAGCCGTTCTGTCCCGTTACAGCGTCAAGCACTATAAGAACCTCCGCCGGGCCTTCCGGTATCTCGCGCTTTATAACGCGCGTCACCTTTGAAAGTTCCTCCATGAGGTTCGATTTCGTGTGCAGGCGTCCCGCCGTGTCCGCTATTATCACATCCGCGTCTGATGCCTTTGCCGCCATGATGGAATCAAAGACCACCGCCGCGGGATCGCTGTCCTGAGACTGCGCTATGACGCGAACTCCTGCGCGTTCCCCCCAGGCTTTGAGCTGTTCTATAGCGGCCGCTCTGAATGTGTCGGCCGCCGCAAGAATGACACGTCTGCCTTCTGCTTTGAGCTGCGAGGCAAGTTTGCCAGAGGTGGTCGTTTTGCCGCTGCCGTTTACGCCTATCATGATGACGACGGACGGTTTGTTTGCCAGCGAAAGCGGCTTGCCCATCCCGGGGACGGCTTCAAGGCGCGATATGAGCAGCTCCGCAAAGGCAGAGCGAAGCTCCTGCTTTTTGGTTATCCTGCGGTCTATGAGGACCTGTTTCAGCTCTGTGATGAGCGATTCCGAGGTGTCGATGCCTACGTCGCCGAGTATTAGGTTCTCCTCTAGCTCATCCCAGAAATCATCCGTCACAGGGTCGTCTGAAAAAAGGTTTGAGACGCTCTGAGTCCATTTATTTCCGGTATTTTTAAGCTTTTCTGCAAAACTTTTAAATATGCCCATCCCCTGCGCCTCCGTTCTTTATGCTTCCGTTGCCGCCGCCGGTTTCTGCTGGCTCGGTTTTCTTCTTCGCTGGAAGGTACGCTTTTGCTTCTCCGGCGCGTTTTTAGTTTCCTTCGGCGGCCGGTTCTCCTCCTGTGCGGGCTGCTGCTGCTGTTTTTGACGCGGAGGCTGCGCTTCGGCCGCCTGCGTCTGTGTCTGAGCCTGCGCTCCGTCGCGGTGTTCGTGCTTGCCCGTGTGCTTCCTGCGCTTTTTCTGCTGATGGTCGCGGCCGTCCTCGCGGCGTTGGTTTTGGCGCGGCGCGTCGTTATTCTTTGCGCCCTTTTCTTCCGACTGCGCCTGCTTCGCCTCGCAGCAGCATTTTCTTCCGTCGCCAGGCGTCCGCTGCATACACTTCGGGAAGATGTCGTCCATTTTGAGGCCCTGTTCTTCGACGGCCTCTTCCGGAACTATCCATTCTCCGCCGCTTGTCATCGTCGCTTTGAACTCTTCAAACCTGTCCTTTGGCACAATTACCTCGCCTTTGCCCGGTATATAGCAGCGCAGACTCTTTGTGGGCAGTTCTATGCCGGATACGATGACGTTTCCCGTTGGAGTTTTTATCTTTGAACCGGGGTTAGGGAAGCCTTCCCACGCCTCGTGATAGACCTCGTATTCGTAGCACATGCAGCACATGAGCCTTCCGCAGATACCGGATATTTTAGCTGGGTTGAGCGCAAGGTTCTGTTCCTTCACCATCTTTATGCAGATGGGCGCGAACTGATTGAGCCAGTAGCTGCAGCAGCACGGCTGTCCGCAGGGGCCTACTCCCTTTATGATTTTTGCCTCGTCGCGCACTCCGACCTGACGCAGCTCTATGCGCGTTTTAAATTCACGCGCGAGGTCCCTTACGTAGGCGCGGAAATCAACGCGCTGTTCCGACGAAAAATAGAAGAAGAGCTTGCGCTTCGCGCGCAGGAACTCAACGTCTATCAGCTTCATGTCAAGATTGTGCGGCTTTAATATCTTCTTGGCCTCAAGCAGTATATCCTTCTCTTCGTCGCGGTAGTCGTCGGCCATCTTTGAATCTTCGTCTGTCGCAAAGGAGATAAAAGCGAGGTCCGTCACCACCGGCTCCGAATTTTTAACCATTCCGTCCCCATGTTCCGAGGCGTTGCGCAGGAGCCTGTATTCCGTCTCCTGACGCGTGTCCACCTGACCTACAACTACGGCCAGCTCTTCTCCGCGCACCGACTCTACGATTATGCTGGAACCTTTTTTTATATCTCCGTCATACTCGACAAGCCCGATATATCGCGGCTTACCATAAATTGCCAAGTATTTGTTCATCCGAAACTTCCTCCTTGAATAGGGCAAACACCAAATCTTCTATTACAGCGACAGATAATCTGCGCTGCTGCATAACGCGAATAAACGAATCAAGAGCCGCAGCCCTTTCGTAATCTTTATGGTCGGCGAGGTGCCTTATCCATCCCTGCATCTCCAGATAGAGAAGCTCGGGAGTAGGCTTTCTTCCCGCGTCCATCCACTTTGCCCATTCAGCCGCGCTTTGCGGCACTGGGCGAGGCTCCGTCACATCCGCAGGAAGGTCTATATGCACCGACCAGACGCGGCTTTTTATCGTCGGAATGAGAGAATCCTCCTCCGACATGAAGAGGACGCTGCCGTGAGCCGGCGGCTCCTCTGTAATTTTCAAAAGGCAGTTTGAAGCCTCTATAGATAATTTATCCGCCATCCAAATGACGGCGAGGCGTTTTTCCGAAGCCACAGGATGCAGCGCAAGCTCCCCCTGAAGCCTCCGGCACTCGTCTATCGAAGGAGGCGCCTGCTGCGAACCGGCGCAGATGAGGTCGGGATGCTCACAGCCGTTCCACAGGCTGCTGTCGCCAAGGATGAGCCGTCCGTATGCCTCGGTAAAACATTCCTGCATGACGGAGGGGATGATCACCCCAACCGACTGCGGCAGCCGTGAGGAGCGCGCCGCGTCGCAAAGCTCGCGCCAGCCTTTTGCGGCCTCAATAAGCTGCATCGCCTCAGGCGTCAAGCCAGCAGGCCCCTTTCACAAAGCGCCCCTTTGAGCCTTTTAAAAATTTCATCCGGCCCGTCTTCGCGGCAGTCGATGACGAGCCACCGGTCAGGCTCCTTCGCGGCAAGAGCGGCGTAGCCCGCGTCTATTTTTTTCATGAAGGCAAGGCCCTCTTTTTCAAAGGCGTCGGGCCTTCCTCTTTTATTTACACGCGACAGCGCAAGTTCAGGCTCTATCTTAAAATAGACCGTGCAGTCCGGCGCGGGCAGCGCAAGCGTCGACGAAATGTCGAGCACGCGTGCAAGCTCCATGCCTCTTCCCCAGCACTGATAAGCAATGGTCGAATCCTGGTAGCGCTCGCATATTACGGGGCGTCCCTGCGCAAGCGCCGGCTCAATGAGCCTGGCGCAGTGCTCCGCGCGATCCAGCAAAAACAGGAAAAGCTCGCTCCACGGATGCTTGAGCCCTTTCTCCAGCACAAGCTCGCGCAACGCCGCGGCGCCGTCCCAACCGCCCGGTTCCCGCGTTAGGAGCGCTCCTTTATGCGCGAAAAGCTCATAAAGCATCTTTGCCTGTGTAGATTTGCCGCAGCCGTCAATGCCCTCAAGGGTAATGAACATCGTATCCCCGCCTTTACAATAGATAATCATAACATATAATTGAGAATGATACTTAATCTAAGAGTTCTTATTTTTATTGATTGGGGTGTAAAAAATGTACGAACTTATCCAATTGACCGAAAAAAGCTGGTATATAAAAAATCCCGCAAACGTAGGGCTGTACAGACTCGACGATAATAGCGTCTGCCTAATAGATTCCGGCAACGACAAAGAGGCCGCGCGCAAGATTTTAAGAAAGGTTACTGAGTCCGGCTGGACGGTAAAATATATCATCAATACGCACTCAAACGCCGACCATATAGGCGGCAACCAGTTCATACAAAGCCGCACCGACTGTTGCGTGCTCTCTACGGAGATTGAAAACGTCTTTGCTAAAAACACCATGATGGAGGCCTCTTTCCTGTGGGGCGGCTATCCCATAGACGAGCTGCAAAATAAATTTCTCATGGCCAAACCTACGGAAGATACGAAAAATATTGAGGAGAACCTACCTGGCGGCCTTGAAACAATAAAACTGCCCGGACATTATTTCGATATGATCGGTATCAAAACCGACGACGGAGTCTGTTTTCTTGCCGACTGCCTGTTCAGCGAAGATATAATAAATAAATACCATATATTTTTCATCTATGACGCCGCGGCCTTCCTTGAAACTCTTGATATGCTTGAGACGCTCGAGGCTAAAATTTTCGTTCCGTCGCACGCCGAACCTACAGAAAACATTGCGCCGCTCATCGCGGCAAACCGCGCCAAAATTTTAGAGATAGCCGCTCTTATATGCGATATATGCGAAAGACCGCGCGGCTTTGAAGAAATTTTAAAAGAGGTCTTTGCGCATTACGGCCTGTCTATGGACGCAAACCAGTACGTGCTGGTAGGGAGCACCGTCCGTTCCTACCTCGCATACCTTCATAAAATCGGCAAACTTGCCTTCTACTTTGAAGACAATCGTATGCTATGGCGCAAAGAAGAAAGAACGGAATAATTTTTGCGTAACTACATACAGACGGCAACTATTTAACGAAGCAGCGCCTCCGCCTGAACGCGCTGCGCCAGAGTCGTCATGAGGCGCGAGATCTTCTGCATGGACGATGATTTGAAACTACAGGATCGACATTCGCTATAATCATAGTTAATATTATTGACGTTACATCATTTTTCTTTCTTTTGGGGGCGGCGCTTAATGTCAAATAAAATAGCTTTGTTTGAAAATAAAAAGATACGTTCCGTCTGGGTAGAGGCTGAGGAAGAGTGGTATTTTTCCGTTGTGGATGTCGTTGAAGCGTTGACCGACAGCGCAGATCCTAAGCAATATATCAAAAAGATGCGCAGCCGAGATTCGGAGCTTAATGGCAACTGGGGTACAATTTGTACCCCAGTTGAGATGATCGCAGCTGACGGAAAACGAAGAAAAGTGCAGGCCGCAGATACACGTGGTATACTCCGCCTGATTCAATCAATACCCTCCCCCAAGGCAGAACCCTTCAAGCTGTGGCTCGCGCGCGTCGGCGCGGAGCGTATCGAAGAAACGGCGGACCCTGAGCTGGCAATCGACCGCGCCTTTGAAACGTATCTTAAAAAAGGTTACACAAAAGAATGGATTCATCAGCGGCTGCTTTCGATACGCATCAGAAACGACCTCACGGCTGAATGGGATACACGCGGTGTTACGAGGGGCATGGAATACGCCATACTCACCGACGAAATAACGAAGGCGTGGACTGGGATGACGACACGGCAATATAAAAGCCTTAAAGGACTCAAGAAAGAGAATCTTCGCGACAACATGAGCGACCTAGAGCTTGTGCTGAATATGCTCGCCGAAGCAACGACGACTGAGATATCAAAGACCGTGAAGCCGGAAACGTTCGATGAAAATGCCACTGTCGCACGCCAAGGCGGGCAGGTGGCGGGAAACGCGAGAAAAGAGATAGAGGCAAAGTCCGGCCGCCCTGTAATTACCAAGCAAAACGCAATAGATTTTACCAATATTATTGAGCTGATTGCAGAAATAGATCAAGAGTAAAAAGATAACGCGAGCTGAAACAGTCATATCCGAGTGGATCAGCATCAGTGAAATTTGAGAGAATGTAAAAGAACATAAAAGAATAAGTGGCGGAGGCGTGTAGGAATCGAACCTACCGAGACGGGCGTTACCCACCTCCACCGGATTTGAAGTCCGGGCCCAGCACCAGCTGAAACTCACCTCCGAATGCAACGCGGTAAAGTTTAGCAGAAAGACGGCCTTACCGCAATGAGCATTTGAACAATTTTTAGCAAAAAATCAAAGCACGCGGCCCATGATCAATGTGCGTTTGCTCTGTTTTTCACCGGTCTCCCAGCAGTTGCTGAGGTACTCCATGCAGAGCTTTAGTTTTTCGTCGGAATTGTAGTAGATTTCCAGTACAGCCTCGCCCGCGGATACTTTATCGCCGATTTTCTTGTTAACGCGTATCGCCACGGCTGGGTCTATCTTATCATCCATCTTCTGGCGTCCTCCGCCAAGCGCGCGTAGCGCTTCGCCTATGGAGAGCGCGTCCATTTTTGTGATGAAGCCGTCGCTTGCGGCTGTTATTTTGAAGACTTTTTCAGCCTTTGGCAGCAGTTCCAGCGGTCTTTTCGTCACATTTGCGTCGCCGCCCTGCTCGGAAATGAGCTGCGCGAATTTCTCCAGCGCGGAGCCGTCGGCTATGGCGCGTTCGGCGAGTTGTACGCCCTCTTCGGGGGTCGGCGCTATTTTTGAAAGGCAAAGCATCTGTCCGCAGAGCGACAGGCAGAGTTCCCTTGTGTCGGAAGGCCCGCGGCCGTTCAGCACTTCTATTGATTCATAGACTTCCATAGCGTTTCCAACCCATTCGCCGAGCGGCTGTTCCATGTCGGTGATGAGGGCGGAACATCTTTTGCCCAGTTTTTTTGAGGTGGAGACGAGCATCTCCGCAAGCTCGCGCGCGTGATCGTAATCTTTTTCAAAGGCGCCGTTGCCGCATTTTACGTCAAATACGAAGGAAGAGGCGCCTCCGGCTAGTTTCTTGCTGACGATGCTCGTAGTGATGAGCGCGTTTGACGGGACTGTTCCGGTGACGTCCCGCAGCGTGTAGAATATTCCCTCTGCTGGAGCCAGTTTCGGTGAATGGCCTGAGATGGCGCATCCTATTTTCCCCATCTGCGATAAAAATTCTTCGTTTGTAAGGTGCATCCTCATGCCTGGTATCGCTTCAAGCTTGTCAACGGTGCCTCCGGTGAAGCCAAGGCCGGGGCCTGATAATTTTGAGATTGAGGCGCCGCACGCGGCGGCAAGGGGAATGAGCACGAGGGAGGTTTTGTCGCCTACGCCGCCTGTGCTGTGTTTGTCTACGACGCTGTGTTCGGCTGGAAATTTGTAGGTGACGCCGGAGGCCGCAAGTTCCTGCGTCAGCGCCATTATCTCGTTGTCGTCGAGGCCGTTGAAGTATACGGCCATGAGCCAGGCTGCAAGCTGATACGACGGTATTGTTTTATCCATGAGGCCCGTTATCAGCGCATGGAATTCCAGCGGCCCGTGGCCTCCTTTGTCGCGTTTTTTTTCAATAAAATCTATCATCGAAAAACTCACAGCGTTACCTCCTCAAAAAAGCGCTCTATGAGGCGCGAAAGTTCGCCCGCTGATGCGGACATTACCTGAAGCACGTCCTGATGCGTCAATTTTTGGTCTGTGATGCCGGCTGCGTAGTTTGCGGCGCAGGAGAGCCCCAACACTTTGATGCCCATGTGCGCGGCCGTTATCACCTCCGGCACTGTGGACATGCCGACAATATCGGCGCCCAGCGTGCGCGCCATTTTGATTTCCGCCGGAGTCTCAAACGACGGCCCGCTGAAGGCTATGTAGACGCCCTCTTTTAACGCGATATTTTCTTTTACGGCTATATCTTTGACGCGCTTTGTGTAGTCTTTATCGTAGGCAGAGCCCATGTCGGGAAAGCGAACGCCCCAGTGGTCGTTGTTGACGCCTATCAGCGGGTTCGTGCCCATGTAATTGATGTGGTCGGTTATTGCGACTACAGTGCCGGGCGGTATCTCAAGGTTTATGCCTCCCGAGGCGTTTGTGACGACGAGGCACTTGATGCCCAGCTCGCCGAGCACACGGACGGGAAAGGTCACCTCCGGCATCGTGTAGCCTTCGTAGTAATGCACGCGGCCCTGCATGACGGCCACGGGAACTCCGCGGAACCAGCCGAAAATCAGCCTGCCCTCGTGCCCTGGAGCGGTTGAACGCGGCCAATAGGGGATCTCCTCGTATGGTATTACCTCCGGGCGTTCTATCTGCTCCGCGATACGGCCAAGCCCGGAGCCGAGAATGAGCGCGGCCTTGGGCGTTATTTCAGTTCTTTTTCTGATGTATGCGGCGGCTTCGTTTACTTTGTCCCAATAGTACATTGCAGCATCTCCTTAGTGGGCGCGCGGGTGATATTTATCGTAACAGTCGCGCAGTTCCGTGTCTAGATGAGTATATTTTTCCGTCGTCAGTATAGAGTTGTGTCCAAGTATCTCCTGAAGCGTGCGCTGGTCCATGCCGCCTCGCAAAAGATGCGTTGCGAAGGTGTGGCGCAGGACGTGAGGGTGGAGCCGTTTGCGTTCGACCTTCGCCATTGCGCCGCGCTTGTGCATTATTATCCACAGAGATTCACGGTGCAGCTGGCGTCCGTTTCGTGAAAGAAAAAGCCACTCGGCGGAGTGTTTGTCAAGTTTTGGCCTGTACTCGCCGATATATTCTTTTATGATGCGGCAGATGGCTCCAACAAAGGGTATGGTGCGGTCCTTATCGCCTTTGCCGCGCGCATACAGTATCCCGCTTTCCGCGTCGAGGTCCCTTAATTTTATACTGCAAAGCTCGGAGGCGCGCATTCCGGCAGCGTACGCGAGTTCTATAAAGGCGCGGTCACGCTTGCCTAACGCGGTCCCGTCCTCGCAGGCGTTCAATATCCTCTGTATCTCGCCTTCACTTAAAATTTGGGGCAGTTTTTCCTCTTTTGAGGAAAGCGGTGCAAGCCTAGGTAGGTTGTCGGTCACTCCGTCAAACTGCAAAAACTTTGCAAACGAGCGCATTACCGCGCCCATTCGCTGCACTGTGCTCTTTTTTTTGCCGCAGCTTTGCTGAACGAGCAGAAAACGCGACACGGCGTCGGCGTTTATGTCAAGTGGGTCGCGGCACCCGGATTTACAGTATTCAAGCCATATAGCGAGATCCGAGGCGTAGGCTCTTTTTGTGTTCTCGCTGCATCCGCGTTCCAGCCTTATGTAGTCTGAAAAGCGCCCTAATATTTTTTCAAGTTCTATCTGGTCTGAACGGTTCATTTCCCGAACTTTTCGGCCATATACCAGTAATAGGCCATGAGGGTCTTTCCGTCGATTATTTTATTGTCCGCGATGAGCTGCCTTACCTCGCCGGTCGTGAAACGGCAGACCTTTATATATTCGTCGTCGTCCTCCTGGAGCTTGGAGCTTTCAAGCTGCGTCGCGTAGAAGAGCGTTATCATCTCCGTGCAGTAGCCGGGCGAGGTGTAAAATTCCGCGACCCTTTCAATGCGGCCCGGTCTGTAGCCGATCTCCTCCTGAAGTTCACGGACCGCCGTCTCTTCCGCGTCTTCTCCCGGCTCTACGAGGCCCGCCGGTATCTCGTATATATCTTCGTCGATGGCGTGGCGGTATTGTCTTACAAAAATGATCTCCCCGCGCTCGTTTACCGGCAGCATCGCAACGGCGGATTTATGGAGCACCACCTCGCGTATCTTTTCGGAGCCTGACGGGAACTTTACGGTGTCTATCCTGAGGTCCAGGATGCGGCCGTTGTATTTGTTTTCTGAACGGATGATGTTTCTCAGATCATTTTGCTCCACCGCGAAAGCCTCCTATTCTATTGCTTCGCCCTCTGCAAGCCGTGCGCCGCGCGCCCAGTCTGAGGCTGGCTGCGTTTTTTTGCCCTCCGGCTGCACCTCCTTCAAAAGAAGCGCGCCCTCTTTGCATCCGACGACAGGGCCGTTTTCCGTGATTCGCAGCGCGCCGCACGCAAGCGCTGCGGCTGGTACGGCCTCCGCTTTGTGTACGCGAAGCCTTTTGCCGCGCGCCATACAGAAGACGCCGGGCGCTGTCCCTATTCCCCTTATTTTATTGACTATCTCGAAGGCTGTTGCGTTCCAGTCTATCCGGCCCTCGTTTTTATCTATCTTCGGCGCGCAGGTAGCCTTTGTTTCGTCCTGCTCAGTGAAGCGCCAGCTTTCTGGAGGCGTGCCGCACAGCAGCGATAAAAGCGCCTCAGTGCCAGAGGCGGCCGCCTTTTCAAAGAGGCTGTTCACGTCGTCCGACGCCTCTATCACAAGCGGAGGCTGCGCCAATATCGGGCCGGAGTCCATGCCGGCGTCGAGCCTGAATATAGAGACCGCGCTTTCCGTCACTCCGTCCATCAAAGCGCGCTGTATTGGAGCGGAGCCGCGGTATTGCGGCAGCTTTGACGGATGGATGTTTATGCAGCCGTAGCGCGGGAGCGAAAGCAGCGGCTCTTTGACTAGGTGGCCGAAGTCTATGACGAGTATGACGTCGGGGCGCGCCGCCTTTATCCACTCTATGCGCTCGTCGTCGCGCGATAGCCTCTCCGTCGTAAAGGTTGGAAGCCCAAGCGCAAGCGCCGTATCCCATACTGGGGTATTTTGGAGCTTGAGGCCCCGTCCTGACGGTTTTGGCGCGTTTGTGACGACCCATGAAGGGCGCAGCCCGCCCGACAGCAGTTCGAGGCAGCGCGCGGCAAACCGTCCAGAACCCATGAAGCCTACGGAAAGCTCGTTTTGCATTATCTCTCCGCCGCCTTTTTAGCGATCCTTTTTTTGAGGAACTGACGCTTCAGCGGAGATACCCGGTCTATGAGCAAACGCCCGTTTAAGTGGTCTATCTCGTGATGAAAGACGCAGGCGAGAAAACCGTCAAGCTCTTTTAGGAAGAGTTTTCCGTTTTCATCGTAATAGCGGACGTTTAGTTTTTCAGGCGAATCTACCTTTTCAAATATCCCTGGAAAGCTGAGGCATCCTTCTTCTCTGCGCACGGAGCCTTCTTCGTTTGTTATCTCTGGGTTTACGAGCACGAACTTTTCTCCGTTATAGTCGATCACTATAACTTTTTTTGCCTCGCCCACCTGTGGCGCGGCAAGCCCAAGGCCGTCGCTTGCGTACATCGTCTCCCACATGTCGGCGACCAGCGTTTTTAATTCTTCGTCGAAAACCTTTATCTCCCGCGTCTCTTCCCGAAGGACGGGATCGGGGTAAACGCATATTTGTCTAAGGGCCATATTGGACCTCCTGTCATAAAACATATACTATCCTGTGTGGATATTGTAACGTAAAACGCCCCTCCGCTCAACATAAAATGAGCGGAGGGGCGCGTCTGTTTATTTATTTGCGGTCAGAGCCTATTCAGCCTCTTCCTTCTCCTGATGCTTGAGGAGGTCGCCTATCGAGAAATTCATCTCTTCCTGCGGGAGCTGGCTGTTTGAGGTCTCGCGGCCTCTGCGGTCGCCGTCGGGACGGCGGCGGCGCGGACGCTCTTCGCGTCTGTCGCCCTGATTCTGCTGGGGCTGACGCTGCTCGCGGGGCTCACGCTGTTCGCGCGGCGCGCTTGCTGCGGGAGCTCCCTCTTCACGGGGCGCGCGTTTTGCGTGCTCTTCATGCGCGGGGCGCAGTGAGAGACGGATGCGGCGCTCTGTGGGGTTCACTTCGAGTACGCGGGCTGTGACTTCCTGACCCTCCTGAAGCACCTCTTTGGGGTTCTCGACTCTCTGAGTTGAGAGCTGGGAGATATGGATGAGGCCTTCTACGCCCTCTTCAAGCTCTACAAAAGCTCCGAAGTCGGCAAGTCTCACTACCTTTACGGGAACTTCCATATCTTTGAGGTACTTTTCGGCGGCATCCTTCCACGGATCGTTGAGCTGCTTGTATCCGAGGCTGATGCGCTTGCGGTCTGTGTCGACTTCGATAATCGAAACTTCGACCTTCTGGCCCTTTTTAAGAACTTCCTTCGGGTGCTTGATGCGCGTCCAGCTGAGGTCGCCTATGTGGATGAGGCCTTCTACGCCGGGCTCTATTTCAACAAAAGCTCCGAATTCTGTCAGGTTCGTGACTGTACCGTCTGTGAGCTTGCCGGTCGTCCAGCGCTCTGTCACGGTCGTCCACGGATCGTCAAGCGTCTGACGGATCGAGAGAGAGATTCTGTTGTTCTCTTTGTCGATGCCGATGACCCTAACCTTGACGTGGTCGCCCTTGGCTACGATATCCTTGGCCTTCGCGTTGCGCTGCCAGGAAAGTTCGCTGATATGTACAAGGCCTTCCATTGCTCCGAGGTTGACGAACACACCGAATGAAGTGATGCTGCTGACGTCGCCTTCGAGAGTGTCTCCTTCGTGGACTTCATCGTAGAAGGTCTGGCGCACGCCCTGAAGCTCCTCTTCGATGAGGCTGCGGCGTGAAAAGACCAGACGGCGCTTTCTGCGGTCCTTTTCGATAAGTTTGACGGGGAATTCCTGATCGAGGAGTTTTCCGGGGTTTACGCCATGTCCCTCCTGGGTCAGATGCGAAATGGGGATGAATCCTTCGATGCCGCAGCAGCTTACGATGAGGCCGCCCTTTACCTTACGGATACCCTTGACGTTGACCATTTCGTTTTTCTCAGACTCTTCTTCGAGCCTGTTCCAGCGATCGTCAAACTCGCAGCGCCAGCGCGAAAGACTGAGCTGTGCATCCTCGCCCTGATTGATGTTCGTGACCTGCACTCTCACCTTGTCGCCGTTCTGCGGTTCGGGAGTCTCTTCAACGAGGACTCTGTGAGTCCATTCCTTGCGGGGAAGGAAACCTTCGCACTTGTAGCCTACGTCCACAAGCCAGCCGTCCTCGCGCGCGTCAACAACAGTACCGTCTACTACCTTGCCGCGATGGAAATCACCCATCACGTCGTACTGCTGCATCATTTCTTCCATTGTTTCTTCTTTTTCCTGTGTTTCCGGTGTTTCAATGCCGTCTTCTGTATGAAGCTCGTCAACCATACCCAACATCCTCCTGCTTACATCATCTTTAATTTTTGGATCAGTTCTTTTATCAGCCAGTCAGGCGTGCTTCCGCCTGCGGCTATTCCTATTGTGCTCTTTTTTTCCAACCAGCTCCTCTCAAGTTCTCCTGAATGTTCTATCCACAAAGTCGGCACTCCGGAACCGAAGGCTATCTCTGCCAGTTTTCTTGTATTGGCGCTGTTTTTGCCGCCCAGAACTATTATGCCGTCCGCCTCTTCCGCAAGTCTGCATACAGACTGCTGACGGGCGAGCGTAGCCCTACAGATAGTATTATATACCTTTATCTCTGGAGATACAGCGGCAAATCCACCAACTAACGCAGAAAACGTTTCGACTCTCTGCGTAGTCTGGCTCAAAATGCCGCATCTCTTGCCGTAGACGTCGGCTGGTATCTCCGACGGGTCGGCTAGCACATGCACCTCGCCCGAAACGTATCCCATGATTGCCTTGACCTCGGGATGCGTCGCGTCTCCTAATATTATCACGATATAGCCATCTTGGGAAAGTTTTTTTGCTCTTTCCTGCGCTGTTTTTACGAAAGGACATGTCCCGTCGACTATTCTTTTGCTTCTCGCGCGCAAAACCTCAAAAACTTCGGGCGTAACTCCGTGCGCGCGAACAAAACAAGTGGCGCCGTGCGGCGCCTCTTCGGGGCTGTCGACGACGACAAGACCCAGCGCTTCGAGCCTTTTTATCTCCTGCGGATTGTGTATAGGGCTTCCCAGCGCGTATACGTGAGCCTGCGTTTTCAATTCCTCTTCAAGCGTGGTGATGGCGCGCTTCACTCCGAAGCACAGCCCCGTAGGGTCGGCGATGATTATCTTCATAGCGCGCGGCCGCCGTCAAGGAAATTTTTGCAAAGAGGAACGGCGCAGCGCAGCGCCTCCGTCCGTGATATTTGATCGAAGTCAAACCAGCGCGCCGGCGTAAAATGCTGGAACCACGTCATCTGACGGCGCGAGAAGGCCTTTGTCGAGCGTATGTCTCCCTCAATGGCCTGCGCGAAGCTGCACTTGCCTGCGAGATACCAGACCAGCTCACGGTAGCCGAAACCCTGGAGCGCCGGCAGCTCAGGCGAGTAGCCGTTGTCGAGCAGCCATTTTACCTCTTCCGGGTAGCCGCTTGCGAACTGCTCCTTTACGCGTCGTTCTATGTTTGTAAAAAGGTTCGCGCGCAGCCGCGTGAGCCCTATATAGAAAAAGGAAAACGGGGATTCGATCCTGCGCTGATGTTCGTAGTGCCATGTGACGCCGCGCCCCGTTATCCTGTATATCTCAAGCGCGCGCATGGTGCGCACAGGGTCGTTCTGATGTATACGAGCGCCGGCCTCTGGGTCGGCCGCAGCAAGTTCGTTGTGGAGCGCGGAGAGGCCGCGTTCTTTTATCTCTTCTTCAAGCGCCGCCCGCACCGCGTCGTCCTTCGGCAGTTCGTCCGAAAGCATCCCTTCAAGCGCTCTGTAGTAAAACGGAGTGCCGCCGATAAAAAGCGGCGCGCGTCCACGTTTTATTATGCGCGCAGCGGCAGCGGCAGCCTCCTGCGCGAAGTCCGCCGCGGAGAATATTTGATCCGGGTCGGCCACGTCTATCAGATGATGGACGACCTCGCGGCGCACCTCGCGCGAGACTTTGTCCGTGCCTACGTCAAGATAACGGTAGACCTGACGCGAATCGACGGAGATGACCTCGGCGTTCAGCTCCTTCGCAAGCGAGAGGCTGAACTCAGTCTTTCCGACCGCTGTAGGCCCGATTATTGCTATGACCGGAATTTTTTCTTGTTTTTTTTCTTCCTGCATCTATCTCTCAAACCATTCAAATAGTTTTTTGTTTTCAATGATGAAGACCGTAGGCCGTCCGTGCGGGCAGGTGTACGGCGACTCGCAGCGTTCAAGGCGTTCAAGCAGCGCGCGTGCCTCCTCCGGCTCAAAGCGTCTGCCAAGCTTCACGGCGTCGCGGCAGGCAAGGCGCGCCATGCGCCACCACACCTCACGGTCGCGCTTCGCCGGGTCGCTTTCTGTCTCTATCCCGCGCAGGGCGGAGCGCAGCATATCTATAGGTGAAAGATGCCCTTTGCCTTTAAGCGCCGGGACAGCCGTCACCTTTTTGGCCTCCGTGCGAAAGCCGAGCGCCTTCAGTTCGTTTTCGTAGAGCGCGGCGTCGGCGGCTACGCCCTCCGGTATGTCCATCGGCAGAGTGAGCCACTGCACCGCGACGCTGCCCTTGAAGCTTTCACATATCTCTTCAAAGAGTATCCTCTCGTGCGCCGCATGCGGGTCCATTATTGCAAGCGCCTCAGGGAAGTCGAATATAAGAAATCCGTCCGCGCTCTGGCCTATGTAATGTTTTTCCTGGGCAGTTTCGTTGTTTTGTTCCGGTAAAATCATGCCGTTTTCGTCAGTCTGTGCCTCCGCCGGGAAAAATATGTTCTGCACTGGGGAGGAGGCGCGCTGCGGCATCGGCTCGTATTTCGGCTTGCTTGTCAAGCTCCACGCGTTTGGGTTGCAGAGCGCACCATTTTCAAAGTTCCGCGGAGCGGGCGCCGAAAGCGGCGCGTCAAATGCCTGGTGCGTCAAGCCGTCCGGTGAAAGCGAAGGAGGTGCGCCGAATGAATGACGCTGCGAGCAGACGGATTTTGCGTTTTCGTAGATTATCCTGAAAATGTCCTGCCCCCTGCGAAAGCGTATCTCCTCTTTCGTCGGGTGGATGTTTACGTCCACATCCTGCGGCGGCAGCTCGATCGTCACCATCCACTCGCCGTAGGCCGCGGCATCCGCCGCGCATATCGCCGCCTTAACAGCCGCGTCCTGCACACGTCTGCCGTTTACAAAAAGCATTACCAAAACGCGGCGTGAATCTGGAAGAGGGTTCCACCACACCCGCGCGGCAAGCGCGCCGTTTTGCGACGACGACGCGTATATTTTCGTCTGCTTGCCCCATCGGCGAAGAAGAGCCTCAGAGGTAGAGGCAAGCGTGTTATATTCAAGTATTTTTTTTGTGTTTTCGTAGAGCCGGAAGGTTATCTCCGGGTGCATCAGCGCGTAGTCGTTGACAATCTGCACGATGCGGCGCAGCTCCGCCGACGAGGTCTTCAAAAATTTCCGGCGCGCCGGCAGGTTGAAGAAAAGATCGTCTATCTGTATCCGTGTGCCCGGCTTTGCCGGGGTGTCGGTGTGCAGCGTTATTTCTCCCGCGTCGCACCGAATGAGGCCGCCAGTTTCCGACTGATGCGTCTTGCTGCGTATCTCCATGCGCGAGACGGCGGCTACGCTTGCGAGCGCCTCGCCCCTGTACCCGAGCGTGGTGATATTTTCAAGGTCGTCTATGCTGCTTATCTTGCTTGTCGCGTAACGTTCTATGGCAAGCGGCAGCTCGTCAAACGCTATGCCGCAGCCGTCGTCCTCTATTACGAAGGAGCTTTTTCCGCCAGCCTCCGTCATTATGGCGATAGTGGAGGCGCCGGCGTCGATGGAGTTTTCTATAAGCTCCTTAGCGACCGACGAGGGACGTTCTATCACCTCGCCCGCCGCTATCCGTGTGGAGATGTCGGGCGCGAGTCTCTTTATCATTTGAAATCAAGCACCTTTCTGCTGTCGGCCCGCAGGCGCGATACCATTTCAAGCGCCGAAAGGGGCGTCATATTGTTAGGGTCGCAGGCGGCAAGCTCCTCAAGTATGGCCTCCTGACGCACGTCAAAGAACGTCAGTTGGTTCTGCCCCACCTTTTTCATATCCTCTTTTTTTTCGGCGCCTCTTTCTTCAAGCTCGGCAAGAAGCTCCTGAGAGCGTTTCAGCACAGCGGAGGGGACCCCCGCGAGGCGCGCCACCTCAATGCCGTAGGAGCGGTCAGAGGGCGCCTCGACTATTTTGTGCAAAAAGACTATGCCGCCCGAGCTTTCGTCCACCCCCATACTGAGGTTGACGACGCCCGAAAGCAGCTCTGCGAGCTGCGTAAGCTCATGATAGTGCGTAGCGAACAAAACGCGCGGCTTCGCAGATTCCTGCCCCTGCAAAAACTCGACGACGGACCACGCGATGCTGAGGCCGTCATAGGTCGATGTGCCGCGCCCGACCTCGTCAAGTATCACAAGGCTTCTGTCCGTCGCGTGGCGCAGGATGTTCGCCGTCTCCACCATCTCGACCATAAAGGTGCTCTGTCCGCGCGCCAGTTCGTCGCGCGCGCCTATCCTCGTGAATACGCGGTCTATCAGCCCGATGCGCGCCGATTCCGCCGGCACGAAGGAGCCTATATGGGCCATGACCGCAATCAGCGCCGCCATTCTGAGATAGGTGGACTTTCCAGCCATGTTCGGCCCCGTTATTATCGCGATGCGCCGTCCGTTTTCATCACTGAAGTCGAAGTCGTTCGGCGTGAAGGGATTTTTTCCAAGCGTGCGCTCTACCACCGGGTGCCGCGCGTTCTTTATTACAAAGTCTTTGCTCATGTCCATCGAAGGCCGCACGTAGCCGCGTTCACTTGCGGTCTGGGCCAGGGAAAGCAGCGTATCTAGCGTCGCCGTAAAAGTGGCCGCCTCCTGCACCGCGTAAGAGGCTGCGATTATCTCCTGCACGAGGCCGTCATATATTCTTTGCTCAATGGCGAGCATCTCGCTTTCGGCGCTGAACATCTCGCGCTCGAAATTTTTCAG
Organism: Cloacibacillus sp.; assembly: GCA_036655895.1. Classification (NCBI taxonomy): domain Bacteria; kingdom Thermotogati; phylum Synergistota; class Synergistia; order Synergistales; family Synergistaceae; genus Cloacibacillus; species Cloacibacillus sp. The sequence continues at coordinate 127,249 of JAVVPF010000001.1, forward strand.
CTCGTCCGTTATAAAACGCTCTGCGTTGACCAGCGTCTGTTTGCGGATGTAATCCAAAGGCGCGCGGTCGGCGCTTCCCTTCGGTATTTCTATATAATAGCCGAAAACTTTGTTTACTCCGGCTTTAAGTGCTTTTATCCCCGTCCGCGCGCGCTCCGACTCTTCAAACGAAGAGAGCCACCGCGACGAATTGCGCGCCTTTGAGCGCCATTCGTCAAGCGCGGCGTCGTATCCGTTGCGGATAACGCCGCCGTCGCGCGCAAAGCGCGGCACAGCCTCGGCTACGGCCGACGAAAGCAGAGCGGAAAGCGCCCTTGTATCGCATTTCGGTTCTATGCCGGCCATCGGCGCACAGCGCGAGGTAAGTTTTTTTATCGCGGGAATCAGCGTCAACGTATCTGCGACAGCCTTCACGTCGCCCGGCGCGCCCATTCCGAGCGTGAGGCGCGAAAGCGCCTTTCCCATGTCACGGCAGCCTGAAAGCAGCTCCGAAAGCTCCGCGCGAAGCATGGTCTCCGCCATGAGGCCCTCAATCATATCTTGACGCGCAAAGATGGCGTCAAGGTCTTGAAGCGGCGAAACTATCCAGTCTTTGAGCATCCTGCGCCCCATGACCGTTTTGCATTTGTTGAGCGCCCAGAAGAGCGACGTTGAGCCGCCGTCCGTAAGTTCGAGGTTGGTCTGCGTGTTCTGGTCCAGTATTAGATTTTCTTTTGGGAGGATGGGCGTGAGCGAGGAAATGTGCGTCGCAGTGGAAAACTGCGTTTCTTCCAGATACTTTAGCGCAACGGCAGCGGCTCCCGCAGCAGGGTCGTAGTCTCCCAGCCCCATTGCGTCAAGAGAGGCTATCTTCCATTTGCGGCAAAGCCAGCTAGCGGCCTGCGGCACGGAGTAATCCGCCGCGTCGCGCTCTACTATGTTACAGTTTTCGTGAATCGGGCAGTTTTTTATAAATAAATCGCGCTGTCCGCGCCGTACAAGCACCTCGCTTGGGTTGAACGCGGAGACGATGGAAAGGCCGCCTTCAAGCGTGAAGGAGCCGGCTCTGAGCAGCCCGGAAGATGCTGCAAGCAGCGCTATGGAGATATTCTTGCCGTCGAAGAGGCAGGAGGCTATCTTTGCGTCTCCGTCGGAATTTTCCGGCAGCCACGTGCCGGGCGTCACTATTCTGTTTACGCCGCGCTCAACGAGTGTCCTGCCGTCCGGTTCCGTCATCTGCTCGCATATCGCTATGCGGTAGCCCGCGGCTACGAGCCTGCCCAGATATGAATCTACAGAGTGGAACGGGACGCCCGCCATCGGTATCGCGTTTTCCGCGTCCTTTGAGCGCGATGTGAGCGTGATGTCCAGCACCGCGGAGGCGGTCTTCGCATCCTCGAAGAACATCTCGTAGAAGTCGCCCATTCTAAAGAAGAGCAGACAGTCGGGATATTTATCCTTCCAATGCACATATTGCTCCAGCATGGGAGTCATTTTAGTTCCGGCCGGCAGTTCCAAAATACTTTTTAATTCCTTCCTCTGTCCAGATAGCTTTGAAGCAGAAGCGTCGCGGCTATTTTATCCACCTTTGTTTTGCGCCCCGCGCGTGAGACGTCGGCCTCAAGAAGCGCCTGTTGAGCTATCGTCGTGGTGAAGCGCTCGTCCCAGAACTCCGTTTCAAGTTCCGGGAAATATTCTTTTATTTTTTCCGCGGTCTCGCGCATACGAACGGCTTCTGGCCCTTCGCTGCCGTCCGTGCGCCTAGGCAGCCCGATAAGTATCTTAGGGTTTTCGTACTGCGCCGTTATCTTCGACAGTTCAAGCAGCCAGTCTTCGCGTGCGTTCAGCACAGCGACTCCCTGGGCGAAAAAGCCCAGAGGGTCGCTGACCGCAACGCCTATTCTTACAGTTCCTATGTCTAGTGCGATTATCCTCTGCATTACTTTCCTTTAGACATAAGCTCTTTGAAAATTTCAGGAGCTTTCGCAAAGGCCGCGTCGAGCTTGTCCATGCCGCGCGCTCCGCCCTGAGCAAGCGTCGGGCTTCCGCCGCCCTTGCCGCCCATCTCGGCCGCCACCGCCTTAAGCATCAGCCCTGCGTGCGCGCCCTTTTTTGCAAGTTCAGGCGAGGCCATCGCCGTAAGTGCGACGTTTTTCTCCTCGCCTATGCCGGCAAGCAGCATAATAGCCTGAGGATACTTCTGGCGTATCCTGTCGCCTATCTGGCGCAGAAGGTCCGGCGTGATGTCGTCGAATTTTTCCAGGATGAGGTCGACGCCGTCTATGTTGGCTATCGGCTTCACGCTGTCTTCGATGTCTGACATAGCCGATTTGACCTGAAGCTCGCGGTTTTTGCGTTCAAGCACCTTTTTCTCGTCAAGCATAGATTCTACGCGCGTCTGCAGCGTTTCGACGTCCTCGCCGAGTACGTTCATCAGCGCCATTATCGTGCCGCCGAAGCCCTGGAAGAGCGGCAGAGCCGGCGTGCCGGCCACGGCCGTGATGCGGCGTATGCCGGAGCCGATGCCCTCTTCTTTGACTATCTTCACCATGCCTATGTCGCCGGTGCGTTTTACGTGCGTGCCGCCGCAAAGCTCCGTTGAGAAGTCCTCCACGTCGAGCACGCGCACCTCGTCGCCGTACTTTTCATCAAAGAGGGCGCGGGCGCCGCTCTTCTTCGCCTCTTCAAGAGACATCACCGTAGTTGTCACCGGCTTGTTTTTCAATATCTCGGCGTAGACTATACGCTCAGCCTCGCGCAGCTCGTCAAGCGTCACGGGCGCGAAGTGGTTGAAGTCAAAGCGTAAAAATGTCGGCGTCACGATAGAGCCGGCCTGACGGACGTGTTTGCCCAGCACGCGCGCAAGCGCTTCGTGCAGAAGGTGCGTCGAGGTGTGGTGACGCTGTATGTCGGCGCGGCGATCCTCGTTGATCATAGCGGTGACTGCATCAGCCGTCTTTATGACGCCCGCCGTCACTTTGCCGCGGTGTACGATGAGGTCGGCCACAGGATATACGGTGTCCGTCACCTCAAAGCTCATGCCGGGCGCCGTTATAAAGCCCGTGTCTCCCACCTGGCCGCCCTTTTCGCCGTAAAACGGCGTCACTGAGAGCACGACGTCGGCGCAGCTTCCGGCGGGCGCGGACTCCACAAGCGCTCCGTCCACTATCACAGCCGATACGACCGCGTCAGATTTTGTCTTGTCATATCCGCAGAAGGGGCTTGGCGCAATTTTGTCGGCAAGCTCCGTATATACGTTCTTTGAAATTACGCTGCTCGTCTGCTTGCTAGCTGCGCGTGCGCGGTCGCGCTGCTCCTCCATCGCGGCTTTGAAGCCCTCCGTGTCGACGGTGATGCCGCGTTCTTCGCACATCTCTTCCGTCAGCTCCAGCGGGAAGCCGAAGGTGTCATAAAGGACGAAGGCGACGTTTCCGGGCAGTTTGTTGTCTTTTGCTGCTTCAAGTTTTGAGATTTCTGAATCCATCAGGTCGCTTCCCTGTGACAGAGTGCGCGAGAAACGCTCCTCTTCCGTGCTCAGCACCTGCTCTATCGCGGAGCTTTGCTCGTTCAGCTCGGAATATTCGTCTCCGATGGAATCGCGGACGACGGGAAGAAGCTGCGTAAGGAACGGCTCGCTGATGCCAAGCAGCCTTCCGTATCGCACGCAACGGCGGATGAGGCGGCGAAGCACGTAGCCTGTGCCATCGTTCGTCGGCAGTATTCCGTCCGCTATCATGAAGGCGGCTGCGCGGATATGGTCGGATATGACCTTGACGGCCATGTCTTTTTTGGGGTCCTCGCCGTATTTGACGTGCACCAGAGCGCAGGCCTTGTCCATTATCGGGCGGAAGAGGTCCGTCTCAAAGTCATTCGGCACGCGCTGGACGACGGAGGCGAGGCGTTCAAGCCCCATGCCCGTGTCTATATTTTTATTTGGAAGCGGCGTGAGGTTGCCCGCCTCGTCGCGGTTGTACTGCATAAAGACGAGGTTCCAGATCTCCAGATAGCGGTCGCAGTCGCAGCCTACCGTGCAGGTGGGTTTCCCGCATGAATACTGCTCGCCCTGGTCGTAGATTATCTCAGAACAGGGGCCGCAGGGGCCGACTGGGCCGGCCGCCCAGAAATTGTCGTCGGCGCCAAGGCGGAAGATGTGATCCTCGGGCAGTCCTACTTTTTCATGCCAGATGTTCCACGCCTCGTCGTCGTCGAGATAGACTGTGGCGTAGAGCCTGTTGGGGTCGAGGCCGACACGCTCCGTCAGAAATTCCCAGGCCCACGGGATTATCTCGGGCTTGAAGTAATCTCCGAAGCTGAAATTTCCGAGCATCTCAAAAAAGGTGTGGTGGCGGGCGGTGCGTCCGACATTTTCTATGTCGTTTGTGCGCACGCACTTCTGCGCCGTGGTAGCGCGAGTCACTTCAGGCGTCTTCAGGCCCAAGAAATACTGCTTGAAGGGCACCATCCCAGCTATCGTAAAAAGAAGAGTGGGGTCGTCGGGCACCAGTGAAAAGCTGTGATACCTTTTGCAGCCCTTCTCTTCAAAAAAATTCAAAAACAGTTCGCGTAACTCTTTGCCGCTGCGGCGTTCCATGCAGAGAACCTCCTAAGATTCGATAAAAATCTATATTTAATAATATTATATATCCAAATTATACATTCAACGCGCGCTATGCGCCGCGAAAGAAAATTTACGCCGTCAGTATCTTTCTTCCGGCGGCTGCGTCGGCGAGCGTTTTTTCTGCGTCTATCGTCGTGAATATCCCGCTGTCGTAGAGCACCTGGCCCGCGACTACAGTCCTCATTATGTCGCGCGAAGAACCGGCGTAGACGATGCAGCCGGCGAGATTTTCTTCGTCCCAGCCGACGTAGTTCGGGCTGTCGAGGTCTATCAGCATGAAGTCCGCGTTCCAGCCCTCTTTGATAAGCCCCGTATTTTCAAAACCAAGCGCGCGCGCTCCGTTTATCGTGGCCATCTCAAGCGATTTTTCCGCTGAAAGCGCCGTCGCGTCAAATCCTGCGCCTTTTTGGAGAAGGTTGGCGAAACGCGTCTCCTCCCACATGTCGAGGCCGTTGTTGCTGGACGCTCCGTCCGTGCCGATAGCCACGTTTACTCCCGCTTTGACCATCGCGTCTACCTTCGCTATGCCGCTTCCGAGCTTTAAGTTGCTTTTTGGATTATTGACCAGCGTCACGTTGGGGCGGGCGTAAAACGGCAGGCACTCTTCGTCAAGCCAGACGCAGTGGGCAAGAAGCAGATGCTTTACGGCAAGCAGTCCGCTCTTTTTTAGATATTCCTCGGGCGTCATGTGGCTGTTTGACATCGGCCAGTCATTTTTTGTTTCAAGCCAGTGAAGCTGCACCGCAAGGTCGTTTTCGACGGCGGCCGCCGCAACTTTTTCCATCAGCTCAAAGGGCACGGTATATGGCGCGTGCGGCCCGAGCTGAACGCTTATGAGGCCATCTTTGCCGTTGTAATCTTTTGCAAGCTGCAAATTTTCGCGCAGACGGGAACCGTCCTTGTCTCCGACGATGCCGCGCGAAAGTCCCGCGCGCATCCCCGCGGCAAGCGCTTCGTCTGCCTCGTCGCTCATAAAGAAATACATGTCGGCATAGCAGGTGGTTCCGCTTGCCAGCATCTCCATCATGGCGATCCGTGTGCCGGCGCGCACGATGTCCGCAGTGAGGCGTTCCTCAGCGGGCCATATCTTTTTTTGCAGCCAGTCCATGAGAGGCAGCCCTTCGCCCATGCCGCGCAGCATCGTCATCGCGGCGTGTCCGTGCGCGTTTACGAAGCCAGGCAGCATCGCGCATTTTCCGTGTCCGTTAAAGCCGGCGTCGTCAGCAAAACTGCCCGCGGCAGCCACCGCAGAAAAAAGGCCGTCTTCTACCCTTACGTCGCATAGCTTTGCTGCGCCTCTTTGCGCGTCCCACACCGCGACATTTTTATAGGTGGCCTGCGTCATTATTATTCCTTCCAGCTCGCCATATATTCTATCTGTTCCGGCGTGAGCTTTTCCGTTTTCAGGCCGAGCGATTCAAGCTTCAGCTCCGCCACCTTTTTATCTAGTTCGTCGGGAACGTTGTAAAGCCCCGCCTCCATCGTGTGGGTCGCGATATACATCGCGGAGAGCAGCTGCATCGCAAAGCTCAGGTCCATTATCTCAACCGGGTGTCCGTCGCCCGCCGCGAGGTTGACAAGGCGTCCCTCGCCAAGAAGGTGCAGCCTGCGGCCGTCATCCATCACAAAGGTCTCTATGTTGTCGCGCGTTGCGCGAACCTCTTTTGCCATCTCGCGAAGGTCGGGAACGTAGACTTCTACGTCGAAATGTCCAGCGTTTGCAAGCAGCACGCCGTCCTTCATCTTTTCAAAATGTTCGCGGCGTATGACCTTCGTGTTGCCAGTCACGGTGATGAAGACGTCGCCGTGGGCGGCCGCCTCGTTCATATCCATCACGTCGAAGCCGTCCATCAGCGCTTCAAGCGCGCGGTGCGGATCCGCCTCCACCACGATGACGCGCGCGCCAAGGCCCGCCGCCCTTTTTGAAGCGCCTTTGCCGCACCAGCCGTAGCCCACTATGACTACGCGCTTGCCCGCGACGATTAGGTTCGTCGTGCGCAGTATCGCGTCCCACACTGACTGCCCCGTGCCGTAGCGGTTGTCAAAAAGGTGCTTGCTCTGCGCGTCGTTTACCGCAAGCATCGGAAATGGCAGCACCTCTTCGTCGGCCATAGCCTGCAAACGTTTGATGCCGGTCGTCGTCTCCTCGCAGCCGCCAAGTATATTGGGGATGAGGTCGCGGCGCTCTTCGATTATCATGCTGACGACGTCGCCGCCGTCGTCTATTATCACCTGCGGGTCCCATTTGAGCATCTCGCGGATATTTTCTGTGTATTCTTCAGAGGACATCCCCCTGCGGCTGAATACATGCACTCCCTCTTCGGCAAGCGCGGCGCATATAGGGTCCTGAGTTGAAAGCGGGTTGCTGCCGGCGGTGGCTACCGTGGCTCCAAGCTGATGCAGCACTTTGAGAAGACAGGCTGTCTTTGCCTCCAGGTGCAGGCAGGCGCCGACAACGACTCCGGTCAGAGGCTGGGCCGCCATCTCCTTCTCGGCTACGAGCTTCAGCACGGGCATGTACTCCCACGCCCACTCCATTCGTCTGTGCCCCTCGGGCGCAAGCGCTATGTCCGCTATCTTAAATTCGTTTCTCATATTTAATAAGTCCTCCCCAGAATAGTTTTTATATTTTGAGAAAAAGGAGCGTCTATGACGCCCTTCTCCGTTATTATTCCTGTTATCAGTTCCGCCGGCGTGACGTCGAACGACGGGTTCCACACCTTCATATCATCCGGAGTGACGCGTTCGCCGCGCACTCTGCGCACCTCGTCCGGCGAGCGTTCCTCTATGGGGATATCCGCGCCGCACGCGCAGGCCGCGTCAATGGTTGATAGAGGAGCCGCTATGTAAAATGGCACGTTGTGATACTTCGCGGCTATGGCCAGGCTGTATGTGCCTATTTTATTTGCCGAATCGCCGTTTGCCGCAACTCTGTCCGCCCCCGTCACCACCGCGTCTATTTTTTTGCGAGACATCAAAAAGGCCGCCATCGAGTCCGTTATGACCGTGACGTCAAGGCCGTCGCGCGCAAGTTCCCATGAGGTGAGCGAGGCGCCCTGAAGACGCGGCCTCGTTTCGTCCGCGTAGATTTTTATATTTTTTCCGCTCTCCGCCGCCGCGCGAAAGACTCCAAGCGCCGTGCCGTAGCCCGCAGTGGCAAGCGCTCCCGCGTTGCAGTGCGTTATGACGGCGCAGTCGCGCGGCAGAAGGCAGGCGCCGTGCCGTCCGATGCTCCTGTTAATCTCTATGTCTTCGTTGTGGATTTTTATCGCAGCTTGCGTAAGTATCTCGCAGAGATGGGGGCTGTGTAAGTGCTCCGCCCGGACGGAGGTCATTTTTTTGATGGCCCAGTAGAGGTTGACCGCCGTGGGCCTTGTATGCGCAAGGCGGGCCGCCGCCGCGTCAAAGCATTTTTCTCTTTCCGCAAGCGCAAGTCCGTAGGCTGCGGCTACGCCTATTGCGGGCGCTCCCCGCACGGTCATATTTTCTATGGCAAGCGCCGTCTCCTCCGCGCTGCCGCATCGAATATATGCGACCTCGTGCGGCAGAAGCCGCTGGTCCAGCAAGAACAGCGCGCCGTCATTCCATTTTAAAGTTTCTGGCAGCATGATATCAGCTCCGGGCGTAAATTATGATTCTGAAACAGATCGTATGACGGCGCGGGCCTCTCCGCCGTTCATGATTATGCGGATATCCTGCCCCGGCGCAAGCGCGGCGGCCGAACGTATAAGCCGCCCGTCCGCGTCCTGGCAGATGCTGTACCCCTTGGAAAGCAGCGCAAGAGGCGACAGGTTGTCAAGCCTTGCGGCAAACGAGGCAAGCCTGCGTTCTTCGTCCGCCGTCTTTTTGCGAACGGAAGCCAGAAGCAGCGCCTCCGCGCGGTTCGCGGTCTGCGCCGCCGGCTGGATGACGCCGCGCGCCACCGCGTTATAAAGACGTTCTTTTATTGATAAAAAATTTTTGTCCATGTTGCAGATGCGGTTTTCAAGGCGCCTGCGCATTATATGTCCCGCGTTTTTTATGCCGGAAGCAAGCGCCGCGCCGTCTGGAAAGAGGCGTTCGGCCGCTCCTGACGGCGTCGGCGCCGCCGCGTCCGCCGCCATGTCGGCAAGAGTGCTGTCTATCTGATGTCCCAGCCCCGTTATTACAGGCACGGGAGAGAGGCGTATGGCGCGCACGACAAATTCATTGTCGAAGGTGTCAAGGTCGTCGCGGCTGCCGCCGCCGCGTACCAGCATCACAGCCGAAAGGTCTGCGAGGCGCCGCGCGCGTTCAAATGCCCTCACTATCTCCTCCGCCGCCTCTAAGCCCTGCATCAGGCTCGGTATTATGACAAGCTCCGCGCACGGATAGCGCAGCGAATGGAGTTTCAGCACATCTTGAAGCGCCGCGCCCGTTTGCGATGTTATCACCGCTATACGCTGCGGATACCGTGGCAGCGGCCTCTTGAGCCGCACGTCGAAGAGGCCTTCGCCTTCGAGCTTCGCGCGAAGCGCCTCTTTCGCGCGCGCCTTCGCGCCAGCGCCAAGAGGCAGAAGCGTCGTGGCGTAGACCTGATAGGAGCCGCGCGCGCCGTAAACGTCTATCTTGCCGCGCACAAGCACCTCGTCGCCGTCCTTCGGCCAGACGAGCACCGAACCGGCGTAAGAGCGAAAGAGCACGCACGAGACGCGCGAGTTCTCGCCGATGAGCGTAAAATAGGCGTGCCCGCTCGTGTGCATTTTAAATCCGAGCAATTCTCCGCGCACGCTAAGATTTTGCAGCGCGGGTTCCCTCATCAGCGCCGCTTTGAGCGTCGCCGTCATCTCGTCGACAGTAAGTATTGCGTTATTCTGGAGCATTATCTTTGCGGACTATCCGTCCAAGCACTCCGTTCACAAAACGCCCCGATTCCTCGGTGCCGAATGATTTAGCAAGCTCCACAGCTTCGGAGATGGAGACGTTCACAGGGACGCTCTTTGCAACAAGCCCCTCGTAGAGCGTGAGCGCTATCACCGACTTGTCGATGGCGACGAGCCTTTCTGGACGCCACTTGCTCTCCATGTTGTCTCTGATTATTTCTTCTATCTTCGTCTCGTTTGAACGCACGCCCCGGAAAAGCTCCACCGCGTAATTCAAAACTTCGTCGCGTTCGGATTCGCTGAGCGAGAGGTCAAAGCCGGAGATAAACGGAAATTTCGCGGGATCCGGCGTCTCTTCGCCGTCAGCCGCAAGCTCTTTGTAAAAAAGTAAAAGTGCCTCGTCCGCTGAAAAAAGCTCTATAGCCTCCGCCTGCGTGCATTCGGGCCTCATATCCAGCATGTAGATGAGCTGGAGCGCTATCTCGCGCGCCCTGTGCCGAAGCCTCGCCTTTCGTGACATTACCAAAAAATCATCTCCTAAAGTGCTCCCTTAAGGCAGCAACCTGCTTTTGTCCGTCCTCTGTTATCACTATCCAGGAGATGGCGTAGCCAATGACGGCGGAAAAAATCGCCCAGAGTATCCCTGTGATCCCCATGTGGAAGAGAGCCGTGACTCCTCCCGCCGCTCCCGCCCAAAAAAGCGGCAGCGTCCAGATGGGCGTCGTTTTTTTATTGTCCTGCGGAGCGATGTTGACCCAGCTAAGCTGGACCATTATGCCCGATTTTGAAAAAAGGCCGTCAAGCCTGCGGCTGATGCCGCTCTTCGTCTCCGCGTCCGTATCGTCCGGCACGGCTATATAGACGTTCAGCAGGTTCTTTTCCCCTATGAAGGAGACCTCCTGAACATAAAAATCCTTGGGAAGCCGCTTTGACACGATCAGTTTCAGAGCGTCTCCGTCGAGCCATATTTTACCAAGCTCAGTTGTCGTCCATAGAAACAGCATTCTCTGCACCGCCTCTCATGAAAAAGAAGGCCGGTTTTGTGCGAACCGGCCTTCTTTGTAGTCAGTAGCTGTGAACTTAGGCCTCGTCGTCCGCAACACCCTCGGGATATTCCGCGGCGTCCGCGTCCTGATCCCGGTTTGCCGCGAAGGTAATGCCCTGGACGTAAATGTTCACGCCCTTGATCGCATATCCTGTGTAACGTTCGACCTGGTCTTTGATAGCCTCCTGAACATCCCAGCAGACGTCGGGTATCCTGAGGCCGTACTTTACAGAGATATAAGCATCCACGACTATTTCGGGAGTATCTCCGTCAGAGATCGAAATACGGACTCCGTTTACCGTCTTCCTGCCGAGGCGGAGATTTGCCATGAGTCCTGGACTTGCCGGGGAGACGCCTTCAACGCTGTTGAGCGCCTTTGTTGCAAGCTGCGCGATGACATCCTCTGAGATCCTTATTTTACCCTCAAGATTTGACTGCGCGACGCCCACGTCATTGGCCTGTTTGTCTTCGGCTTTGAAATCCTCGTTAATTGATTCGACCATTCAGCAATTCCTCCCTTATTAGTGCCGCCGACCGCGGCCCGCACGCCTCTGAAAGGCGCGGCGCGCGACGCAGGTCAGCGGACATAGCTTGCTTTCGACCGCCTAGTTCTCCGGGAACTTGAAGGGCTTTCCGCAATGCGGGCAGACAAGGTCTTCGTCCTCGTCATACATCGCAGGCTCGAAATAGAAATCGTTGTTGCAGTTCGGGCAGGTCACCGATTCGTATTCCTCTTCGTCAAACTCTTCGCATTCGTCGTCATCATCATCGTCGTCACCGTGGTGATGGCAGCACTCGTCGTCATCGTCGTAGAGCTCGTCAAGCTCGTCTTCAAGATCAGATACGTCCTCGTCCAGCTGCTCGAGGTATTCGTTGAGCTCCTGATGTACCTCTTCGTGCTCTTCGATTGCAACAGCCAGGGAATCCAGTGCATCAACCAATGCAGAGTAAAACTTTGCTTTGTCAGGCGAATCAGCCGCTAAATTCTGACCGTCGATAAGCCCCTTAAGATATGCAATTTTCTCATGTGCGCTCATTTTGAATCCCTCCTGTTGGATTATACGGGTGCTCCCAGCCGGCCCAGTGTGGAGCCGGCGCCTTTATTTACCGCCGACGGAGCGCGCGGACCATCTGACGAAGAAAAAGTCCGAACGAAGCCGCCGGTGACGCTTAACCCTTCGCCCGCTCCAGATACTCGCCGGTCCTTGTATCGACGACGACCATCTCGCCGTTTTCAACAAAGAACGGTACGTTTACCTTAAGGCCGGTCTCCGTGGTGGCGGGTTTGCCGCCGCCTGAGGCCGTGTCTCCCTTGAAGCCCGGAGGGGTGTCGGTTATTTTCATAGTTACCTGATTGGGGAGCTCGATGCCCATAACGCGGCCCTCAAACATATCGAAGCTCACCTCTAGGTCGTCGATGAGGTAGTTCACAGTGTCGCCCAGCATCTCTGCGGAGAGCATGACCTGATCGAAAGACTCCATATCCATGAACACGAAGTCGTCCCCATCTTTGTACTGATACTGAGCGGGCTTTTCGTCGAAAACTATCCTTTCAAAGCGTTCGCCTGATTTGAAGGACTGTTCCACACCAGAGCCGGTCTCCAGATTACGGAGCTTGCCGCGGACGATGGCGCCCCCTCTTCCCATTTTGTGATGCGAACATTCGAGGATGACCCACATACCGCCTTCCCATCTGATCTTTAACCCTGGACGAAAATCACTCGTATCAACTACTTGTCCCATACAAAAATGCCTCCCTGTAATCTTGCAATGAGCATATCACATGCCCACATATATCTCTTACGACTATGCTGTAAAATCATAACATAATATGCGTTGATTTATCAAATATTAACTTAAAATTCCATAAAATCGGAAGCGTAAAGCTGCGCAATTTCCGGCGCTCACTTTTCACCGGCGGCCCGCGCTAGATTTAAGAGCGGCCAACTATACTGAAAAGAATAAAGCGGATACGGATACTCGTTGTACGCGACGCGGTATTCCGGCGGCCAATTTTCAACGCGCCTGACGGCCGCCGCGCCGTTTGCAAGCGACGCGTCGTCGCCGCGAATCAGAATATAGACCGTAAGCGCGCGCATATCGTCGCGCACGCGAAAGCGTATGTCGCAGACGCCGTTTTCACGCGGCTGCTCCCCCGCCGTGCGAAAGTCATTCGTATATAATTTGCCGTCGCGCGAAAAAACTTCAAGCGCGCGAAAATGGACTATCCTGTCGCCCTTGGGCAAATAAAAATCCTTCGCCGCGTAATTTTTGACGGTAAGCTTCGCGCCGTTTGCCGCAAGCGCGCAAAATGGCGTCCGCTTGCGGCAGCCGGCGAACAAAAGCCAGTTTTTTACAGACGAGCCTTTATCAAAGAGCGAAAGGTCCAGATAATTTAAAACAGGCGGCGCGTCGAAGGTAAGTTCTGCCTTGCTCTCCACGCCGCGCGCCTCGTTTTTCAGCCGCGCGCTTTCTGGAAAGCCGAAGGCGACGCGCAAAAGCCCTTCGGGGCGTTTGTCGTAAGTGGGCAGTATTGAAAGAGGCCCGTTCCAGCTAAACGGCGTAGCGAGCCTGTTGTTGAAGCCGCGTTTATAGCCTTCGGCGCCCGCCGCCATGCCCATGCCGCAGTAAAACACCGGAGCTACAAGAATGGCGGCGACGCACTCGGCGCGCCGCTGCGCCACCGCCCTGTCGCGGCAGAGCCGCAGCTCGAAAGAGGCCGTGCGCCACAACGACAAGGCCGCGGGCAGTATGAGTGCGAATATAAAAAGAGCGGCAAGACAGTCTGCAAGTATAAAGGCGCGGCTAACGCGGCGTCGACGCAAGCGCCGCATCCGGTGAGACCAGCAAAAGGGCCGCCGTTTCCGCGTCCCTCGTTTCGCGCAGGAGCGCCTCGTTTGAGACGGCTTCAAGCCTGAAATTCATATAGTGGATGGAAAAAGCCGCCGCTGCGAGAACGGCGAAGATGAAGACGGCGGAAAGCGCCTCTGTTATGAAAAAGCCCCGCCGCTTCATGGCTACATCATGTAACGGTTGAAGCTCTCGATGTCATAGGCGCGCGCAAGCGCGTCACGGCGGCTGACGATGCCGCTTTTGCAAAGCCGTGAAAGGTCTTGGTCCATAGTGTGCATACCAAGCGCCGCACCGGTCTGGATGACGTTCTTTATCTGCGAAGTCTTCCCCTCGCGGATGTAATTGTTTACGGCGTTCGTCGCCACCAAAAATTCCGTGGCGATGGTGCGTCCCGTCGTGCCCGAAAGCGGCACTAGCTGCTGAGAGAGCACGCCAAGAAGCATAGAGGCGAGCTGTATGCGTATCTGCTGCTGCTGATAGGGCGGGAATACGTCGACGACGCGGTCAACGCTCTGCGCCGCGTCCCGTGTATGCAGCGTGGCAAGCACAAGATGTCCAGTCTCCGCCGCCGTCACAGCGGCCGATATCGTCTCAAGGTCTCTAAGTTCGCCTATCATCAGCACGTCCGGGTCTTCGCGCATCGCGCGGCGCAGCGCCTCGGAAAAAGATTTCGTATCGCTGCCTATCTCGCGCTGGTGTATCAGCGCCAGCTCCGAATTGTAGAGATATTCAATAGGGTCCTCCACCGTTATCAGGTGCAGCGAGCGCGTCATATTTATCTCCTGTATCATAGCGGCAAGCGTCGTTGACTTACCGGAGCCTGTAGGCCCTGTCACAAGGAAGAGGCCGCTGTTCTTCTGCGCTATTTTTTTAAGCTCTTCCGGCAGGCTAAGCTGCTTTATCGTCCTTATGTTCGTAGTGATGGCGCGAAGCGCAAGCGCAGGGTGTCCCTTTTCAAAGAAAAGATTGGCTCGAAAGCGCTGCTCGCCGCTGCCGATATTCATGCCGAAGCTGAAATCGAACTCGCGCTCCTCGTTGAAGCGCGCGAACTGGTCGTTCGTAAGCAGCTCTTCAATGACGAAGCGCATATCCTCGTCAGTCAAATCGGTGTGCTCCGGCAGACGCACAAGCTGGCCGTCTATGCGCAGCATAGGCGCGGAGCCGACGCTCATGTGGATGTCGCTTGCATTGTTATGGATAGCGTTTACAAGGATGTCCTGGAACAGAAAATTAGGCATAACGGCAGCTCCTTATCAATCAATAAGCGTAGTGTAAAGCATCTCTTCCACGCTGGTGACGCCCTCTTCGACCTTCCTGCGCGCGTCCTCGCGCAGCGTAAGCATTCCGTTCTTTATGGCCTGCGTGCGAAGCTCCTGCTCCGAAGCGCCGTCGTTTACCATCTTTTTCAGCGTATGGTCTATCGGCATTATCTCAGAGATGACCGTGCGTCCTTTATATCCGGTGAAGCGGCATTCCGCGCAGCCCTTCGGCGTATAGACGGGAGTTCCCTCCGGTATGCCCGAATCCTTAGATTCAAGCTCCGTCACAAAGCTCCTCTGACGGCACGACGGACAGAGTTTTTTCACAAGCCTCTGCGCCACCACGGCGCGCAGCGACGATGAGAGCAGAAAGCGCGGAACTCCCATGTCAACGAGCCTGTTTATGGAGGTCGGCGCGTCGTTAGTATGCAGCGTGCTCAGCACGAGATGTCCCGTGAGCGCCGCGCGCACGGCAAGCTCCGCCGTCTCCGTGTCGCGGATCTCTCCCACCATTATTATGTCGGGGTCCTGACGCAGTATCGAGCGCATGGCGCTGCCGAAGGTGAGGCCGATCTTTTCGTTGATCTGTATCTGCGTGATGCCGCCGATAGTGTATTCTACAGGGTCTTCCAGAGTGATGATGTTCTTCGTAGGTTCGTTCAAAAGTTCGAGCAGCGAATAGAGCGTAGTCGACTTACCGGAGCCTGTAGGCCCCGTCACCAGCACGATGCCGTTTGAGGCGCCTATCGCGCTCTTAAGCAGCGTCTGCTGCTCTTTGCCGAAGCCGAGCTTGTCTATGCCGATGCGTCCGCTGTTTTGGTCAAGAAGCCTCAAAACGGCCTTCTCGCCGAAAATCGACGGCAGAGTCGAAACGCGCAGGTCGATGCGCGAGCCTGCGACCTTTATCAAAATGCGTCCGTCCTGCGGGCGGCGCTTCTCCGCTATGTCCATGCCGGAAAGTATTTTGATGCGCGCGACCAGCGGCTGGTGCAGATTGCTGGGTATCTCGAGATTGCTGAAAAGCGAGCCGTCTATGCGGAAACGCACGCGCGTCATGTTTTCCGCGGGCTCAATGTGTATGTCGGAGGCCTTCTCGCGCACCGCCTGTTCGAGTATGCTGTTCACGAGGCGCACGACGGGAGCCGCGTCCGCCGAGATGTTCGTCACGTCCTGCGCGGTGGTCTGCGAGACGGTCACGATGTCTGGCGTCTTCGCGGAATCTCCCTCCTGCTTCATGACGTCCTTCATTGCGTCGTTGACGCTCGTCTGCACCCTGTAATAGCTGACGAGAGCCTTGTGGATGTCCGTAGCCGTCGCCACGCGTATCTCTAACTCCCTGTTCGTCAGAAGATAAAGTTCGTCTACAGCGTATGTGTCCATAGGGTCGGACATCGCGACGACTATTTTGTCGTCGCCTTGCAGCGATATGGGCAGTATGTTGAGCCGCGATGCGACATTTTCTGGAACGGCCGCCAAAGCCTCCTGCTGCGGGCGCACGTTGACGAGCGATACGAAATCCAGGTCAAGCTGCGTGCAGAGCGCCTCCGCCAGGTGGTTCTCCGTCAGATAGCCGTCCTTTATCAATATCTCGCCAAGGCGCAGATGCGAAGCCTTTTGTTCTTTTAGCGCCGATTCCAGATTTCCAGCGGAGATGACGCCAGCGTTTATCAGCAGTTCGCCAAGGCGTACGACCTTGATTGGCTGATGCGGCATAGCTATAGCCCGCCTGACTGGTACAGGCCGACCTTCGGCATGTCGATCACCTCTGCCGCTCCGGTCGGGATGTCAAGTATATATGGGATGGCGATAAAGGCCATCTGAGATTTTGAATGTTTCGTAGTGCTGTTCTTAAAGAGGTTGCCGAGGAGCGGTATATAGCCGAGTATAGGCACGCGCGAGACGTTCTTTGTTTTGTTTTCCTGATAGAGGCCGCCTATGACGAAAAGCTCGCTGTTGCGCACGCGTACCTGCGTCTCCACCTCGCGCTTTGTCGTCTCCGGCGCTTCGGAGGTGCCCGACTGCCGGAAGGCGACTATCTCGCCCGTCGATATCTTCATTTTTATAGTAATGAAGCCGTCGCGCCCCATTATCGGCGTAAATTCGAGGGTAGGCCCCGTCTCCTGATTTGTGAACTCGGGGTTGCCGTTTTCATCGACGCCCGACTGATAGAGGTAGTTGTGCGTCAGCTTCACAGTGGCCTTCTGCCCGTCAAGCGCCACGACGGAGGGAGAGGCAAGGATCTTGCCCTTGTTGTCCGACTCCATGAGGCGCAGGCCGGCGTCCAGCATCTTCATGGCGGGGTCTATAACGTTCGCCGGGAAGGTAGAGTCTGTGCCGCCGCCTATCATCGGCAGCTCGCCCTGCGTCGTCGTGCCCACTGGGTCGACGTTCGGCTTTATCAGTCCGTTGCCGTAGGTATAACGGCTGCCAAGGCCCGTCGCGCCGTAGGTGAATATCCAACCGCGATAGACCGCGGCTATCATTGATTCAATGTCCTGCTGCGCGCCGTCGCTTATCTCAACGAGCCGCGCCTCTATCATTACCTGCTTTCCCGGGTGGTCGATACGGTTCATCAGCGTCTCTATCCGGCTGTGCTGCTCAGGCGAGGCTGTAACGTAAAGGCAGCGGAGCCTGTCGTCTACGACGGGCGGCTTTGCGAGCGGCACAAGCCCCATGATGATTGCAGGCAGCTTCGCCGTGTCGGCGTAGGCCACTTTGTACTGGCGCGTCTGGTTCTGTCCAAGCGTCTTTCCGATGCTGTCCGCTGTGCCGACCACCAGCGTCTTTCCCATGAAGGAATAGGCCAAGTCGTTCATGCGCAGCATATACGAGAAGACCTCGTTGAACGGCGTCTTTTTGAACGAGAAGGTCATCGGCGTCTCAGGAACTGTGGAGTCGATCACGAGATTCAGATTGCGAAGCTGCGCGAGCATCCTAAGCACCTCGCGCACGGAGACGTCGCGTAGTTCAAGCGTCACTGGCGCGGAGATGGCAAGCGGGTCGCCGTATGGCTTCGGCCTTGCGGGCGGCATGAGCGGAGGCGGAGTGATGCCCGTAGCTGGCGCGTCAAGCTGTATGCGCAGCCTGTTTGAGCCTTCCATGCCGGAGATCTCTTTTACAACCAGCGGCTTCGGGCCTATGATGTTCAGCGTGATGCCCTTTTTATCGTTAGAGGTGACGATTATCTGCTCCACAAGCGGCAGGTCGTACTTCTGCATCCACTGTTCGCTTTTTTTAAGGTCGATGCGCAGAACGTCCCATTCAAAATCGCCCCACCAATCCTGTTTGTCGGTGTCCTGCGGAAAGCGGATGTTGCTCCAGGCAAGCGCCGCCGCGTTGTTAGACTCTACCGCCTCCGGGTGTGATATTTTTACGCCGCGCAGTTCAAGTATCACCTGATTTGCGCCGTTTTGTGAAATGTGTAGGCCCTCGATGCGCGGCTCCAAGTTTTTCAGCTTGCGCGCCTGAGTCTCCGTAGCCTGCGCGCAGCCGCAAAACAGCACGGACGAGGCGATAAAGGCCGTAATCAGATAAAAAAAGATATTTATAATTCTGTGCGGTATTTTTTGTTTGCCCACTGCCAGCTCACTCCTTTCGGATCTATAGAAAGAATTTTTCCTTTGCCTCCGCCGAACGACGCGCCCTGCTGCAATATCTGGCCCGCCTCTTCGCCGTCGATGTCAAGCGTGCAGACGGATTTTTCTCCCAGCACGATGAGCGCCTTTATCTTGACAGTCGGGATAAAATCGGGAACGCTCGTCTCCGATGCCGACTTTGGAGGCGGCGTCACCTGCGCTATCGGCGACCGCCCCACTGAGTCCTCTAAAGCCGCAAGCTCCGGCGACTGCTCGCGCAGAGTGACAAACGCGTCGTATTTTGCGTTCAGCGACTCCGCCCGTTTTTTGACCTCGACGTTCATCCGGGGCAACCCCTCGTGCGCGGGCTTTTCAAAGCCAAGATTGATGATGTTCGTAAAATTGTAAAAGGTATAGACCGAGGCCGCACCCATGACGAGAATTGCCGCCGTCGAGATATAGCTCTTTTTTTTGTCCTCCGGCGACATAGCGGCGGCGCGGCTGTTTAGGCTCCGCATAAATCCGCTCGCGCTTATAGATTTCATATTTTTTAAAGACGGCAGATGCAGCCCTTTGAGATCAAACTTCTTCATTTCGCCGCCCCCACAGCCGCCGCAGCGGGCGGGCTCACCATCGCGGAGACGGTGAATCCATATTTTACTTCGTTGTTCGTCATGCCTTCGATGGACAGCTCCGTGACGCGCATCATATAGGAGCCCTGCCGCAGCGAGGCGAGCAGATGCAGCAGCTGATTGTAGTTCGCGACGCCTGCTACCTTAAAAGAGGTGTTCTGTTCCGTCTCCTCCGCCTTTGTCACGTCCGCGTCGTCAAAGCTCTGCGAAGAAAGCAGCCCAAGCAGAACGGAATAAAATTTATTCGGCGACTCAACCGGGCCAGGCAGCCCCTTGTCGTCTATCTTAACAAGCGACTTGTACTGGAGGACGGCGTCTGCGCGCGACTCCATAGCCGCCCGCTGCACCTGCGCCTCCTGATATGAAAGGTCAAGCTGCTGATAGGCGGAGGCCAGCTTCTGCATCAGGATAAACTGCAAAGCCACCGCGAAAACAACCGCGGCTCCAGCCGCCATCAGATGGGCGCGCTTCATCTCTGTGATGTCAAAACTTCTCATTGTGCGCCGCCGCCTTCCGTTTCGCCAGTCTTTTCGTTTTGTTCGGGCGCGGGCGCGCCATCTGTTTTCGGCGCGGCTTCCGCGGCCTTTTCAATACCGCCGTCTTTCAGCGCTTCGGCAAGAGGCTTAAGCTTCAGCTCAATGGAAAATGCGCGCAGCTTCACGCCGTTTCGCTGAGCCGCCGCGATGGTCGGCAAAGAGACGGAGGCGACCGTGGCCGCGGACAGCAGATCGTCGCCGAACTGCAATACCTCTTCGTCGGCGAAGGCGACGCCCTTGATGGTGGCCGCAGCCGCCGTCATAGTGAGCGATTCCACCACTACACCGTCAATAAGTTTGTTATTCAGCTCATAAAGAAATTCAACAGAGGGCACGTCGCCCAGCGAATAATCAAGCTTCGCCTCAATGGCCGCGCTCTGCTGCGAAAGACGTTCGTATTCCTTGTCCATCGCAGCCATCCGCTCGCCGTTTATCCGCATCGACTGCGCGATGTCGGCGCGCTCGCCAAGAATTGAATAAAATTTCCAGCAGGTCATAGAAAAAAGCAGCATAAAAGTAAGTGTAAAGACGGCGGCGAGAGAGAAAAGCAGATAATGCCTGCCGTTCTTTTCCTGTTCGGCGGCCGATTCCTGTTTGTTTATCCGAAGATCCAGCTTTACGACCATATCATCTCATCGCCAATCCCAGCGCAATATCCCATTCACCGCTGTTTCTGAAATCAATGCCGTGTATCTTCATTGGGTCCACCTGCATCACAGTGCCCATAGTGATGGAGTCCTTCATGAGGTCTCTTAAATAGGGCGTTGCGCCGGGGCCGAAAAGATAAAGCGACTTTGTGGAAAAGCCCCTGTTCTGCGAAAGCGCGAATTGCAGCGACGAACGAATGTCGCGCACGAACGAAAAGGCGTTGTCCCTGTATTCGTCAGAATCGGCGCCCTTTGCCATCGTCTCCGCCGGGAAGCCGAACGAAATGTTGCGGTAGAAGATGCCGTTGCCGTGCCACGAAAGGATGAGCACCGAACGCAGCTGCCCCGCGTAGACGAAGACGCAGGCGTCCTCTATCGGCACAGCCGGGCTTGCGGCCCGTTCAAGCGCAATCTGCGCCGGTTCAAGCGACAAGAGCCGAATGTTGTGCGCCGCCGCCCCTTTTGCTATGTTGTCCAAAAGAGTGCGGCGCGCGGCGGCAGCGAGAAAGCGCTGTTCCGTCGTATCCTCCGTCAGCGGGTAATCTATCTCCGCGATGTCATAGACGCCGTCCCTCTCCGCGAAGGGAAAATAATTCTCAAAATCATAGCGAAAGGCCTGCTTTGCCTCCGGCAGCGTCATGCCCGGCATAGCGACTATGCGCAGCAGCGATTCAGTGATGGGGAGGGCGAAATTGACGGCGGTGTGGAATGATGAAATGGAGGAGGAGATATAACTGAAAATAAGGTCGAGATAGGCGCCGTTGTCCTCAAACGGGTCGTCGGAGTGCATATATCCCTCCGGTATCTTTTCCGTGACGGAATCGACGACGGTGTAGACGTCGTCCGCGCATTCAAGAGACAGATAACGGAAAACGCCGCTGTCCAGCATGAGGCCGGCGGATATTTTTTTCTTCTTCAAAAAAAAGCCCATGAGACTCCCCCATCGACAAATATAAAGACTAGCAACGGCACGACGTAAAGCAAAGAATACTTGCCGCCAGCGTAACCATTATATATTAAATCGCTGAAAAATATATAGCGAAAGTTTGTGAACGAGGGGGGTTATCATTGTGGGAAGAGGTGTGGCCGCACCTCTTCCCGCAGCGGCCCTGTGCGGGGCCAGCAGCTTTTGTTTTCTTATTTTTATTTTCTAAAACTGTGCGTTTGGGTTGTAGTTTGCCGTCTTTATCAGCATGTAGACATCTTTGCCGCCGGCGTAGTCGGGTTTTTTATTGGGGTCGGCCGTGGGCGCCGCGTAAAGCTTGTCTTTTTCCGCGAGGGCTTTCAGCGCCGCCGCTACCTTGTTGTCCGCCTTTGGGATGATCTCCGTCGCCGCTCCGTCGTACTTGACAAAGAGCGCGCCGCCGTCGTCCACCACGGAGAGGCCCGTCACGTCGATGTTTATCTTTGAGGCCGTCTGGCGCTGTATATCCTCAAGCGACCGCGGCCACGAGGCTGTGTCCGCAAAGTAGGCGTAGGTGCAGGCGCGCACGTTGCTCATATCCGCCGCTATCCTGTGCGCCTGCGCTACGGCGGTGGCGTTGTGCTCCGTGTTCATCAGAAAACCTGTCGTCAGCGCAATGACTACGATGAGTATCATAAAATGCTTCTGCGTCAATGCCTTTGAAATATCCTTTTCTTTTTTTGTTTCCTGTCTCTCGCTTTCGCTCATCCTTCGCATCCTCTTTTCATTTATTTTCGCGGTACATAGATACGCGCCGAAGAGACGAAAAAATCCGCCTCCCTTTATGACTAAGGCAAAGCCTCTTGTCATTAAAAAGGATAGCGGATTATTAATTTGAAAGCGTTTGTAAGACTACGCTAATGGAGATAGGTGGAAAGACGGAAAACTGTTTTTTATCTCGTTACTTAATATTCATGGAAGCTGTTGTGTCAGACACTGTTACACCACTACTCTCAAGCCCAGTAAGTTTTTCTGCAATATTCTTATCAATTTTCTCAGCCTTAATCGTAGCTTTTATTCCAGTTGTATCCGCTTTAGGGAAAGTTACAGAATAAGTAGCGCCTGTCGGCTTGCTGTCCAGATATTTTTCAATCGAATTAGGAGTAGTATCAATAGTATCACCAATCGCCTTGATATCATCCGATGGCCATTTATTATCATTATCAGAATACATCATGATTGTCGCGGCCTTGATATTTCTCATATTTGAGAGAATCTTCGTAGCCTCAGCCTTGTCAGTCGCCGCGCCAGTTGACAGCATCATCATACCTGCGAGTATACCGATGATGATGATTACGATGAGAAGTTCAACGAGTGTAAAGCCCTTTTTGCGGTTCTTTTTGATTATTTTCTGCATTTCTAAATTTCCTCCTTGTATGTTTTTTAATAAAAGCCGATTCCGCCGCGCGTGCCCGCCCTGCATCGCACAAAGACGCCTCTTCGTGCCCCCTGGTATTGAAAAGGTCACAATATGCTTCCGGCATATTCCTCCTTCAATAATTATGTATTAAACTTTCCTATGACGCAAAACGCCTTACGTGCTGCTCAAACGTCTCTATTATAATATTAATTTAAATAAAATGGAATATCTATTTACGCAGGCTACATCAATGTTGTGATGGCGGTGATTATCGGCAGGAAGATGGCGAGCACCATGAAGCCGACTATGACGCCGACGAAGACGACCATGACCGGTTCAAGTATCGAGCTTAAGCGCTTCACCTTTTCCGACAGCTCCGCGTCGTACCAGTCGGCCACCTTCTGCAGCATTTCGTCTGTGCGGCCCGTCTCTTCGCCTACCGCTATCATGTGCGCTATCATCGGCGGGAAAAGTTTTTTCTCCTGCACTATCTGGTGCAGAGGCTTGCCCATCGCGGCGCCGTCGCGCATCTCGATGAAGGCGCGCCGCATTTTTTCGTTGCCGGCGACGTCGGCCGTCATTTCAAGCGCGGTGAGCACCGGCACGCCGGACTGCAAGAGCGAACCCATCGTGCGGAAGGCGCGCGTGCTTGAAGATTTAAATACTATGTCGCCAAATATCGGAAGTTTCAGCAAAAAGACGTCTATAGGCATCTTCATCGACGGCATTCGGCGCAGCTTCGCAAGCAGCAGAGCAAGCAAAACTATCGTTATCGGTATCGTGTACCAGTTGGCCTGCATCCAGCGGCCGAGGCTGAAGGTCATTTGCGTGAGCATGGGCATCTCTATGTTCATGTTGCTGAAGGCCTTTTCAAACTGCGGAATGACGACGACGACCATTGCGCCGAGCACGAGCAGCGCGATTGCTATGACGACCGACGGGTAGGTCATCGCGGAGATTATTTTTTTGCGCAGGTTGTCTTGATCTTCCATGAAGCCGGCAAGTTTTGTGAGGCTTGCATCAAGCGTTCCCGATTCTTCGCCGGACCTGATGAGCGGTATGGTGATGGCGTCAAAGACCTTTGGATTTTCCGCAAGCGCGTTTCCGAGCGTCGTTCCCGCGCTGACACGGTTGTAGACGCGCGTCAGCACGCGTTTGAAGCGTTTGTTCTGCGTCTGCTCTATCAATATCGCAAGCGACGACGTGACGGGGATGCCCGCCGTTATCATTGTGGCGAGCTGCCGAAAAAATATAAGTTTGTCGCGCATTTTGATGCGCGCGGAAAGCTCCCAGAACGGATCTTTCAGGCCGGCCTCTTTCGGCGCGGCGGAGGCGCGCTCCGAGGCGCCTGTGAGGGAGATGGAATGGTCGACCGAGATGTTTATGGGTATCCACCCTTTGCCGCGAAGCCACGAAATAACGTCGGCCTCCGCCTGTCCCGAACGCGAGCCGCGCATCGTCTTTCCGTCCGGCGCTTTAGCTTCATACTGGAATTCCACAAAGATCCCCCCTCGCTCTGTACCGAGATTCAGAATATATTCATTGCCTTAAAAAGTCAACGGAAGAGAAATGCTGTCACACATAAAAAGAGGGCTTTTGAAGCCCCATGATTTTTATTTTATGTATTCCGAAAGCGCTTCACGGATCCTGTGTTTTACAGGAGGTTCAAGGTCGTTGCGATTTGAATCTATCCCTTGAAGTATCTGTATAGCCTCTTCTCGTCTCAGGCGCCCTTTGAATCTATTTTTGTCATTTGCCAAAGCCACCGTGATTTCAGCCATAGATGGAAAACAATCGTCAACGTAGTCAAGAGAAGACGCCTCTGTATGATAATCAAGATAAGAATCGTGATGAAGAAAACTATAGACATCAGAGGGCAATGTGATTTCGCATTCGTTCCACTTCTTGCGTTCTTTTTTTGAATTGATAAAAAAGAAAATCGGAGGATCCTTGCCATCCATGAGAGCAAGATACTTGTTTTTGATTACGCCATTGGAAAAATGAGTTTCTAAATATAAAATTGAGCCGGTAGAACACGCACACTCCGCCGGCAGTAACTCAAATAGCTTCGGCAGTAACCGATTGTTCTGTGACATTTTTAATATGCCTCATTATGCTGCCGTCTGTGTCCACACTCTTAACCAGTGACTCAAAAGAGATGCGGTCGTCGGCTTCAGCCTCTTTGTAGTCGGACTCCTCGTGACTGGCTGTAATAAGCTGTCCCATGGGCATCGTCCCATATTTTTTGAGAGAATCATTTAAGCAGATATAGTCAATATCACTTAGGAAATCCGCGTTATATTCTTTATCCGCGACAATCTCATACTCAGATGAAAAATGGAACGGAGCGTCGCGCAGGCAATCAAAATCGCATATTCCATCGCCGCGAATATATTTTAGCATATCATACGCGGTGCTTGGCACGGGCCCTTTTTGCAGAGCATAATAATTTTCTCTGTACATTGTATTTCCCGACAGTCTGATATGTTCTTTATCCGCAAAGTAAATCACTTTCAGAAGATTGTACATATTTGTACATCCATGCGAAAGGATATACAAAATAATCGACAGCGCCTTGTCGCAACGCACTCTTTTATTCAGTGACATGTTCAATACCTCCTTGCTGCAAACCACTTAAATGCCCTTTGACACCACTTACTATATATATCATTGATTTGGCTTTGTCAATCTGTAAAAGTGCGTTCAACAAAACGTTCAATAAAGAAAGAGCCGTGGAGACGGCATTGTCTCCACGGCAGGTTTGATAGTTTTATATTTTGCGAAGCGGTTTTTAGTAGTCCATTCCGCCCATTCCACCCATGCCGCCCATACCTGCCATGTCGCCCAGTGTATCTTTCTTTTCGGGCTTGTCTGCTATTATCGCGTCGGTGGTCAGTATCATGGCTGCAATTGACGCCGCGTTCTGCAAAGCGGAGCGGGTCACCTTAACGGGGTCGATGATGCCGGCTTCTATCATGTCGACATATTCGCCTGTTGTGGCATCGAGGCCCTGGCCTTCTTTGAGCGTCTTCACCTTTTCGATGATGACGTCGCCCTGCATGCCGCTGTTGTTGGCGATGAGGTAGAGAGGCTCTGTGAGCGCCTTGCGGACTATCTGAGCGCCGGTCTTTACGTCGCCTTCGAGCTTTTCGATCTCTTTGTCGAGCTCTTTGATGCAGCCTACGAGCGCGACGCCGCCGCCGGGGACGATGCCCTCTTCTACAGCCGCGCGGGTCGAGTTGAGAGCGTCTTCTATGCGGAGCTTGAGTTCCTTCTGTTCCGTCTCTGTCGCCGCTCCGACCTGAATGACCGCCACGCCGCCTACGAGCTTGGCAAGGCGTTCCTGGAGCTTCTCTTTGTCGTATTCTGACGTTGAGTCGGCAAGTTCTTTCTTTATCTGCGAGGCGCGGTCTTTGATGGCTGAGCTGTCGCCGGCGCCTTCAACGATCGTGGTGTCTTCTTTTGTAACTTTGATTTTTTTAGCGTGTCCGAGGTCGGCTACGTCCGCGCTGTCGAGCTTGCGGCCTATCTCTTCGCTGATTACGGTGGCGCCTGTGACGGTCGCTATGTCGCCGAGCATTGCCTTGCGGCGGTCGCCAAAGCCGGGGGCCTTGACCGCGACTACCTGAAGGATGCCGCGCAGCTTGTTGACTACGAGCGTGGCGAGCGCTTCGCCTTCGACGTCTTCAGCGATGATGAGAAGGGGCTTCGCGAGCTGTACGCTCTTTTCAAGGACGGGGAGCATGTCCTTCACGTTTGAAATTTTGCCGTCTACGATGAGGATGTTCGCGTCTTCGATGATGGCTTCCATGCGGTCGGGGTTGGTGATCATGTAGGGGCTGAGGTAGCCCTTGTCGAACTGGAGGCCTTCGACAGTTTCAAGCGTTGTGCCGAGGCTCTTGCTGTCTTCAACGGTGATTACGCCCTCTTCGCCGACCTTTTCCATTGCTTCGGCGATAAGCTCGCCGACCTTTTTGTCGTTGGCGGAGATAGCTGCTACCTGTGCGATCTTTTTGTGCTCTTTTACAGGCACGGCGTGCTTTTTGAGTTCGGCGACGACTGTGTCGGTGGCGCCTTCGATGCCGGTGCGGAGCTGCATTCCGTTTGCGCCGGCCGCTACGTTCTTCGTGCCTTCGCGAACCATGGCGCGCGCCAGCACTGTGGCCGTCGTTGTGCCGTCTCCGGCTACGTCGTTGGTCTTTGAGGCGACTTCTTTGATGAGCTGTGCGCCCATGTTCTCGAACGGATCTTCGAGCTCTATCTCTTTTGCGATGGTGACGCCGTCGTTGGTGATGGTGGGCGAACCGAATTTCTTCTCAAGGACTACGTTGCGTCCCTTGGGGCCGAGCGTGATGCCTACTGTGTCGGCAACTTTATTGATCCCGCGCTCCATCGCGCGGCGTGCGTCTTCTTTGAAAAGCAGTGTCTTTGCCATGATTTATTCCCTCCGTGATCTCTTTGTTTATGAAAGTTTATAAGCTGTCTGAGCTGTGCGCGCAGCTACTTCTCAACGACGGCGAGTACGTCTCTTTCGCCGATTATGAGGTATGTCTCGTCGTCAACTTTGACTTCTGTGCCGGAATATTTGCTGTAGATGACTTTGTCGTCCACTTTGACTTCCATGGGCTGACGCGTGCCGTTGTCAAGAACTTTGCCTTCGCCTACCGCGACGACGATTCCCTCGACGGGCTTTTCTTTCACCGTATCAGGCAGTACGAGTCCGCCCTTTGTCTTTTCTTCGTTCGGCGCCGCCTTTACTACGAGTCTGTCTCCAAGTGGCTTTAGTTTCATAAAAGATCCCTCCAGTGATTATTATGTTCTGCTTTTGTGTTAGCACTCTATACGTGTGAGTGCTAATTCTCTTTACATGAGAAATTCTAATAAGTATAGCCTCTTTGTACAAATCTGATTATAGGCAAATATTACGTATTTTCATCTGTAATATGGCCTTTCTTACACCATGCTGATTTATACATAATTTCTTTGACTTAATTAAATCTTACAGGCAATTACACGATTTACAGCGAATTTACGTATAAAAGGCGTAGAAAGAGAGGAAGGGCATGAGAGTGAAGGGGATTGGGTGATTTTACCTGTTTGGCATCTTCGTGCAATTAAGGGATATTGCATTGTATCTTTCGTGCAATTGTCATATACTGATTATGAAGACGGGAGATGATCAAATGGCGGGTACAACAACAAATATCAGCATCCGTATGGATGCCGGGCTGAAATCGCAGGCGGACGCGCTTTTTAATGAGCTTGGGATGAACCTCTCGACGGCGTTCAATATATTCGTTCGGCAATCGCTCCGTGAGGGCAGGATCCCCTTTGATATTTCGCTAAATCAGTTAAACGCGGAGACGTTAGCGGCAATGGAAGAGGCGGAAAGAATCGCAGCCGACCCTGGTGTTAAGGGTACTGATTTATCGCCTGAAGGATGACGTGTTGGTGCTCTCCTTGTCACGCATTGGAACGCACAGCGACCTGTTTGGCAAATAACGCAAAGAGCCGCGCTGGGTTGCGCGGCTCTTTGCGTCTCTGTACTATCAGATTGCCGGCATTATTGTTTCTTCGAAGAATTTGGCCGCCTCTTCTGGGGCTACTCCGTATGTTTTGCCGTCTATGCTGACGGAGACGCCGTTTTCGCAGTTGCCCATGCAGAAGGCTCCGCTTATTTCTATTTTTTCGTGAAGACCGCGGCGTTCTATTTCGTGCTGGAAGAGCTGGAGCACGTTGTATGCGCCTTTTAAGTAGCAGGAGGTGCCTATACATATCCTCAGTTTCATGAGCTACTCTCCTTTTTTTCCGTAATGTACGTGGAGCAGGTCGTGAACGCGGCCTTTCAGCAGGCCGGCGTAGAGCGACATCATGAGCGGGTTTTCCTCGGAACGTTTTATGCTCGACATTCTGTCCGCCGAGTAGAGGCCTTTGCCGCGCGTGGCGCGCCCGTCGGAGAGCGCGAAGGGCTGTCCTCCTCCGCTGACGCAGCCGCCGGGGCACGCCATTATCTCTACGAAGTCGAAGTGTTCTCCGCCTTTTATTCGCTTTATGATCTCTCGCGCGCTTCCCAGGCCGCTCACTACTGCGATGTGCAGTTCTTTGCCGCCGCTTTTTACCGTCGTCTCTTTTATGCCGTCGTTTCCGCGCATTCCGTTGAAGGCAAGCGCAGATAGGGCCGCCGGTGATTTGTCGGCGCTTATCCTGCGCAGCACCGCTTCGGTGACGCCTCCCGTCACTCCGAAGATGACGCCCGCGCCGCTCATTGTGCCAAAGGGCATGTCTATGGCCTCCGGTTCAAGTTCCGCGAAGGCGAGCCCCGACTCTTTTATCATCTGGATAAGTTCCTGCGTGGTGATGACGTAATCGACGTTTGCGCCGGCTTCGGTGCGGAATTCTTCGCGCGCGGCCTCGGCCTTTTTCGCAGTGCAGGGCATTACGGCTACGTGTACCTGTTTTCTCGGCGAATGTTTGTGGTGTTCTTTTATTACGGAGGCGAACATCTGCATCGGAGAGCGGCAGGTCGAGAGGTTTTCAAGCAGCTCCGGGTATTCTTTTTCGCAGAAGCTGACCCACGCGGGGCAGCAGGAGGTAAAAAGCGGCATCTTGCGTTCGCCGCCGGCAAGCCTGTCCAGAAGTTCCGAGGCCTCTTCAAGTACGGTGAGGTCTGCGCCGGTAGAGGTGTCGTAAACTTCGTTGAAGCCCATTCTGCGCAGCGCGGCCGTTATTTTGCCCATCGCGTTTTCGCCGCAGCCTATGCCAAGCTCCTGTCCGAGCGCCACGCGCACGGCGGGGGCTATCTGCACTGAGACGCGCGTTTCTTTTTCGTCAAGCGCCTTCCAGACTTTTTCGCTGTCTTTTTTTATCACTATTGCGCCGGTCGGGCAGACGGCGGCGCACTGGCCGCAGCCTACGCAGTCGCTTTCTGAGATCGGTATGTCAAATACGGTGCTGATGGTCATTTTTGAGCCGCGGTGCGCGAAATCTATCGCGCCCACCTGCTGAACTTCGCCGCACATGCGCACGCAGTCGCCGCAGAGGATGCACTTGTTCTGGTCGCGCGATATGCAGAGCGAGGAGTCGTCGCGGCGGCTGGTTTCCGCGCCGTTTGGAAAGCGCACGCCCTCTATGTTGAACCTCATTGCAAGTTCCTGCAGACGGCATTTGCCGTTGTTGCTGCATGTTGTGCAGTCGCGGCAGTGCTCGGCGAGCAGCAGCTCCAGTATCATGCGGCGGTATTTGCGCAGGCGTTCGGTGTTCGTCCATATCTCAAGGCCCTCTTTTGGCGGCGTTGAGCAGGCGGCCTCCATGCCGCCCCATTTGTTTTCGACCATGCACATGCGGCAGGCGCCGTAAATCGAAAGTTCGGAGTAGTAGCAGAAGGTTGGCAGCATTATGCCGGCCTTTCTTATTACCTCGAGGATGTTCTTTTCTTCGCCGATCTCCACTGGGAGGCCGTCTATCATCATATATTTTTTGTTTTCCATCTCGTTAGCCCTCCTTTACGGCGTGGAAGGGGCATGCTGTGACGCACGCGCCGCATTTGACGCACTTTTCCCTGTCTATTGTGAACGGCTCTTTTATCTTGCCCGTTATTGCCTCGACGGGACAGCCGCGCGCGCATTTGGAACAGCCTTTGCAGAGCGACGGGTCTATTACGAAGCTCTTTAATTTTGTACAGGCGTTTACTGGGCAGTATTTTTGATTGATATGAGCCTCGTATTCGTCTCTGAAGTTTTTAATTGTGCTTATGACAGGCAGAGCCGCCGTCTTTCCGAGGCCGCATAGCGCGGTGTTTGAGATCATCTCAGCAAGTTCGAGCAGCAGCTCTATGTCGCCTTCGCGCCCCTCTCCTGCCACTATGCGTTCGAGGACGGCGAGCATCTGTTTTGTGCCGCCGCGGCAGGGCACACATTTGCCGCAGGACTCGTTCTGTGTAAAGTTCATGAAGAAGCGGGCTACCTCTACCATGCAGGTCTTACCGTCCATGACGACAAGGCCGCCAGAGCCTATCATTGCGCCAGCTGCTGAGAGCGAGTCGAAGTCAAGAGGCAGGTCGAGATCTTTCGCTGTGAGGCAGCCGCCGGAGGGGCCGCCTATCTGCACGGCTTTGAAATCCGCGCCGTCGCGCATCCCGCCGCCCACTTCAAAGACTATCTCGCGCAGCGTTGTGCCCATCGGCACCTCTATGAGGCCTGTGTTCTCTATGTTGCCTGTGAGCGCGAAGGCCTTCGTGCCGGGACTTTTTTCCGGGCCGAGGCTTTTGTACCACGCGGCGCCCTTATTTATGATTATCGGGACGTTTGCGAAGGTCTCGACGTTGTTGAGCACCGTGGGGCTGTCAAAGAGGCCGTGTTCCACTGTGCGCGGCGGCTTGACGCGCGGCATCCCGCGTTTTCCCTCTATTGAGGCGGTGAGCGCGCTTCCCTCTCCGCAGACGAAGGCGCCGGCTCCGCGGTTGATGTGCATTTTGAATGAGAAGCCCGTGCCCAGTATGTTTTCGCCAAGCAGCCCGAGCTTTTCCGCCTGCGCGATGGCTGTGCGAAGGCGCGAGACGGCCATCGGATATTCCGCGCGGACGTATATGTAGCCGTCTGCTGCGCCGCAGGCGAGCCCCGCTATCATCATGCCTTCGAGCATCCTGTGGGGGTCGCCCTCCATGACGCTCCTGTCCATGAATGCGCCTGGGTCGCCCTCGTCTCCGTTGCAGACGATGTATTTATTTTGAGCCTTCTGACGTTTCACCTGGCTCCATTTGCGTCCGGTCGGGAAACCGCCGCCGCCGCGCCCGCGAAGGTTGGATTCTTCGATGAGGCCTACGACTTCGTCGGCGGTCATGTCAAAGAGCGCGCGCTCAAACGCGGCGTATCCGCCTATGGCGAGGTATTCTTTTATTGAGGTGGCGTCTATGTGGCCGCAGTGTTCGAGGACGTGGCGCGTCTGCTTTTTGTAAAATGGTATCTCAGACTGTTTTTTGAAGCTTTCGCCGTTTTTATGATAGGCGAGGCGTGCGATGTGTTCCCCTCCTACTATCGTTTTTTCGACTATCTCGGCGCAGTCCTCTTCTTTTACCTTTACGTAGAGCCAGCCCTGCGGCTCTATGCGAACGAGCGGGCCCATTTCGCAGAAGCCGTGGCAGCCGGATTTTTTCAGCCCTACGGAGTCGTCGTGCGGCTCTTCTGCAAGCTCTACCGCGACGTTCACGCCTTTTTCTTCCATTATTGTTTTGAGTTTCTGAAATATTTCGAGCGAGCCGCTTGAAATACATCCAGTGCCCGCACATATCAATATTTTTTTCTTCTCTTCGGCGAGGCTTGCCGCGTATTTTACGCGGAGCTGGCGCAGCTCGTTGCGGTCGGTTATCATCTTACAGCTCCTCCTTTAGGGTGGCCAGCAGCGCGGCGGCCTTTTCGGGGGTCATGGCGGGATAGACTTTGTCGTTTACAGTGAGCACCGGAGCCAGGCCGCAGGCGCCGAGGCATGAGACAGTTTCCACTGTGAAGCCGAGGTCGTCGGTGGTAGCCTTTTTGTCTGACAGACCAAGTTCGGCACGGAGGCGTTCAAGAATGGGGATTGATTTTCGCACGTGGCAGGCTGTGCCGTCGCAGACCTTTATGACATATTTCCCCTTTGGATTAAGTGAGAAATTTTCATAGAAGGTGGCGACGCTGTATATCCGCGCCTGCGGAACGCCGAGCTTCTTTGAAAGATAGGGAAATATTTCGCGGGGCAGGTAGCGGAAATGCTCCTGAATGTCCTGCAAAATAGCTATGACTGCCGTACCTTGTGCGGCGTGTCCGTCAATGATGCTGTCGATGAGCGCATAGTCGAATTTCTCCGTCACTGTTATCCTTCTTTCTTTTTTTCTCCGCCGCCGGCGAAAGGCATAGCGCCAACAGCGGCCTCGTAGTTCATGGTCTCCGTTTATTTGAGAGCTATAAGTTTATGTAAATTGATTTGTGCTTTTTATTGAATAAAGCGGCCCAAAGGCGCGCCGTAGTTTACTGTTTTTCCTGCTGCTGCCTCAATCGGCTTGAAAGCGCCGCAAAGGAGGCCGCAAGATTTTCGTTTGTTATCAGTATGTCGGGAGGGACGTTCAAATGCACAGGGGCGAAGTTCCATATAGCCTTTATGCCGCCCAGTATCATCGCGTCGCATATTGCTTGCGCATGTTCCGCGGGCGCGGCTATTATCCCGATGTGGACGCCTATACGCGCGCTGTATTCCGTGAGCCGAGAGGCCTCGAATATCTCTTTTCCGGCCACGGTCGTGCCGATTACCTCCTGTGCGCTGTCAAAGCCGGCTATTATTGAAAGGCCGTACTGGTCGAAATTTTTATACGAAAGAAGCGCGCGTCCAAGGTTGCCGACGCCGGCCACTATCGCCTCGTGCGCGTTTTTGCAGCCGAGAAAATCTTCCATGTCGTCTATGAGGCCTTCAAGCAGAAATCCTACGCGCGGATTTCCGTCGACCTTTGAGACGGCGGCCAAGTCTTTTCTGACCTGAACAGGATGCAGCCCCAGCTTTGCTGCTAGGTTTGAGGATGATACGTAGATATTTCCTGCGTTTTTGAGCGCCTTCAGCTCTTCCAAATAGACCGGCATACGCTGTAGGGATTGTCTTGATATGCTTAGCGGCTTTGTGCTGTTCATGTTTGTCCCTCCCTGTTAATCAATCATCCAA
Organism: Cloacibacillus sp.; assembly: GCA_036655895.1. Lineage (NCBI taxonomy): Bacteria > Thermotogati > Synergistota > Synergistia > Synergistales > Synergistaceae > Cloacibacillus > Cloacibacillus sp. The sequence continues at coordinate 160,241 of JAVVPF010000001.1, forward strand.
TATCGATAGTATAATAGCTTTATTGATTTTTGGCAAGCAGTTTCTTTTACGATTTACCATATACTCCACGACGGACTGGGCGAAAGAGAAAGGTCCGAGCGGTTGCCGCGCAAATATGAGTTGTAGCCTGCGGAGGCTATCATTACGGCGTTGTCTGTGCACATAGCGCGCGGCGGAAGAAAGAGCGCGACGCCGCTTTTTTGCGCGTAGGCGTGCAGCGCGTCCCGCAGTCCTGAGTTTGCGGCGACGCCTCCTGAGAGCGTCAGCCGTTTTACTCCGGTCTGTTTCACAGCGAGTTTTATTTTTTTGAGCAGGCTTTCTATAACGGCGCGCTGGAAGGAGGCGCAGATGTCTTCCACTGGAAGCTCGCCGCCCTTTGCGCGTTCTTTTTCGATGAGGTTTATTGCGGCGGTCTTGAGGCCGCTGAAGCTGAATTCTATCTCATGCGACGCAGCAAGCGGCATCGGCAAGGTAAAGGCCTGCGCGTCGCCCGCCTGAGCGAGCCGATCTATCACTGGGCCTCCGGGGTAGCCAAGGCCCAGCGTTTTTGAAACTTTGTCGTACGCTTCGCCGGCTGCGTCGTCGCGCGTGGCGCCAAGCAGAGTGTAGTCGCCGAAGGCGCGCACAAGCACGACTTCCGTGTGTCCGCCGGAGACTATGAGCGAGACAAACGGAGGCGAAAGCGTTGGGTTTGCCGCGACGTTTGCGAAGATGTGCCCTTCAAGATGATTTACCCCAAGCAGCGGGAGGTTCCATCCCTGAGCGAGCGCCTTTGCGGTCATGACGCCGACGAGCAGCGATCCCATAAGCCCGGGGCCGGAGGTGACTGCGATAAGGGATATTTCTTTTTCTGGGTTTTGTATGCCGGCCTTATCAAGCAGGTTTTCAATGAGCGGCAGTATCGCCTCCTGATGCATCCTGGAGGCAAGTTCCGGCACGACGCCTCCGTAGAGGCTGTGGGAATCTATCTGGCTTGAGATAAGGTCGCAGAGGACGACGCCGTTTTCGTCAATGAGCGCGGCTGCGGTGTCGTCGCAGCTTGATTCTATGCCGAGCGTGAGAAAGCGGGCGCTCATCAGTGGGAGCAGCCCCCGCATCCTGCGCAGCCGCCTGTGCAGCAGCAGCCCTTCGCGCGCCGCTGTTCTCCTTTTTTGTGTATGAGGACGCGGCAGCCGCACTTTGGGCACCGTTCAGCAAAGCCGGCGCTTTCAAAGAGCTCTCCGCAGCCGGCGCATTTATAGATATGTATATCTTTTATTTCCTCTTTTGTCTGCGACTGGTTTATTTTTTGGGAACAGTCCATTTCTCAGAATCCTCTCCGTAGCCGATCGTCACCTCGCTGCCCGGCTGTATGATGGAGGCGGGCACGGTGAAGGAGAAAAAGCCGCTGTATTTGGAGTCAAGTTCTCCGAACGGGTTTGTCATGCTGGGCGTAAGTATGTCGTTCTTGTCGGGGTGATAGTCGCCGACGGCGATTTTTTCATAATCGAAGTTCCATGGTTTGTACGCGTCAAGATGGACGATGAAGAGCGCTTTGCCCTGCGTCGCCTCCGTGCCGAAATACTGCGCCGCGTCATAGACCCAGCTTTCAAGTTTCGGGTTCGCGGTTATCGCTTTGGAAAGTTTCTCATCGACGTAGACGAATTGCAGCGCTCCGCGCGCTCCAAGCACCATGTCTCCCATGCGCTGCCCCTCTACCCACACGCTCGTTTGGCGCGCGTCAAGCAGCGGCGCCATCGGAGGAGCGTCCTGCGCCTCTTTTGCTGCGGCACTCCCGCAGAGGCAAGCGGCGGCGAGCAACCCTATAAGCAACACTAAATATTTTTTCATCTCAAACCTCTTTTCACTTTATTAAGACAACAAACAAAAGAGCCATACGAAAAAAATCTATCCATACGACTCTTAATAATATCATAAATATCGACAGTGCGGCTATCTGATGAAGGTAAAAGCGCCTTGGTAGAAGATGCGCCCAAACAGATACCCGAACAAATGAAGGTATCTGTGCCCGCTGTGCTAATTTTACGCAAGAGGACACGAGAGTTTTATTTTTTTCTGCGCGCGGCGTCCTTTATCCACTGCCATTCGGGACAGCGCAGCATGAAGGTAGAGAGGCCGTAGACCGCGCCCGCGCCGATTATCGCTGTGGCGAGCCACGCTATGCGAAGGAGTAGCTTTGAAGCGGCGGGGTATGGCAGCAGAGTTTTGAACGCAAGCAGCACCGCGACCATGAGCGCTATGGAGACGAATATTTTGAAGCTCCAGAGCGGCTCAAAGATCATGAGCTTCTGTTTTATATTGCGGGACAGACGCCAGGCGGCAAAGACGCTCGCCGCGGTGAAAGCAAGAGCGGAGGCGGCGGCAAGGCCGGCATAGGCGAAGAAGTGCATCAGCGTGACGCTTGCGAAAAGGTTGACGCCCACTGTGACGCCGGTTATGAGGATGGCCGCGCGCGGCATCCTGCGCGCGTAGATGGCGCGCATTATCACGGTGCTGGTGGCCATCCCGGGAAGGCCCAGCGCGTAAAGCGCAAGCGCGGTAGCCGTGGCGTGCCACGCCCATTCCGAAAAGGCGCCTCTAAAAAAGAGCAGGTGTATCACTTCGCTTGATATGATGGAGAGTCCCGCCGCCACAGGCAGCACCACAAAAAGGTCAAATCGCAGCGCGTCGCGGATGAAGTCGCGAAATTCAAGCGTTTTTGCCGGGTCCTGACGCGAGAGCATCGGAAGCACCGCCTGCGATATGGCTATGACGAAGAGCCCGAGCGGAAGCTGAAGCACCCTGTCCGCGTAGGTGAGGACGGAGATGGAGCCGGCGGCGAGAAACGAGCCGAGCATACGGCTTATGAGCGGGTTTAATTGGTTCAGTGAAAGCCCCGCGGCGTACGGTAAAAAAAGCACCATCATGCTGCGCAGGCGCTGGTCGTTTTTATTCGGCATCGCGGGCCGCAATGTCATTTTAAGACGCCCGCACCAGTAGACCTGTAAAAGCATGTGGAAGGCGCCGCCTATGAGCACCGCCGCAACGAGATTCCATATTGAAAGATGGCTGCGAGAAATAAGCAGGAAGGTGATGTAGGCGAGGTTGCTGACGGCGGGCGCTACAGCGGGGACGAAGAAGCTGCCGACGCTGTTTAGAACGCCCATTGCAAGCGCCCCAACTGAGACGAGCATGAGGAACGGGAACATGAAGCGCGTCATGCTGATGGCAAGCGCGCGCTCGTGCTGCGCAAAGCCGGGCGCCATTATGTCGACCAAAAAGGGCGCAAATAGGATGCCGGCCACCACTACGCAGGAACAGCCGAAGATGAGCACGGTGAGCGCCTGATTGGCAAGCCTTTGGGCGCTGTCGCGGCCGTCCGCCGTGAGCGTTCTGGAAAATACTGGCACGAACGAGGCCGAAAGCGCACCCTCCGCGAGAAGCTGACGCGAAAGGTTAGCCAGCGTGTAGGCGACGAAGAAGGCGTCAAGCTGGCGCGTGGCTCCGAAGAGCGCGGCGGTGAGCATCTCGCGCACAAGGCCGAGCACGCGGCTCACGAGCGTTCCCGCCATCATCCTCATGGCGTGGAAGACCATGCCGGACAGGTTTTTATTTTCTTCCATCATTGGCACAGGATCTCCATTAGGGTTCTGGCCGTCCGCCACAGGATCTCCGTTGGGGTTCTGGCCGTCAGCGCCTACCATGTAAAGTCTTTGCCAAGGTAGTACTTTCGCGCCTCTTTATTTTTGGCTATGTAGTCGGGCTTGCCCTCGAGGAAGACTTTGCCTTCGTAGATGAGGTAGGCCCTGTCTGTTATCGTCAGAGTTTCGCGAACGTTGTGGTCTGTCAGCAGTATGCCGTAGCCCCTCTCTTTCAGGTCGCGGATTATACCCTGAAGGTCGGCTACCGCTATCGGGTCGATGCCGCTGAACGGCTCGTCCAGCAGCAAAAAGAGCGGTTCAAGCGCAAGACAGCGCGCTATCTCGACGCGCCTGCGCTCGCCGCCGGAGAGCGAGACGCCCTTTGTATCTTCAAGGTGGCTCAGCCCGTATTCTTTGAGCAGGTAGGTTATCTTCTCCCCGCGCACGTCCTTTTCGACGCCGGACTCCTCCAGCACGAGGTCAAGATTCTGACGCACGGTGAGGCTGCGAAAGACGGAGGCCTCCTGCGGCAGATAGCCGATGCCGGCGCGGGCGCGCTCGTACATCGGAAGCTGCGTAAGGGGGATGTCGCCAAGCCATACGCTGCCTGATTCTGGATAGATGCGCCCCACTATCATGTAGAAGGTGGTGCTCTTTCCGGCGCCGTTCGGGCCTAGCAGCCCTATTATCTCGCCTTTTTTTATCTCGATGCTGACGTCGTTTACAACTTTTCTGTCGTTATATATCTTGACCAGTTCTTTAGCGCGCAGCACCTTCGCCTCGCGGTCTTCGCCCATCGGGATCATTTCTGTTCCACCCAGCTTTTTTCGCTGTCGCTCATCGCGGAATCTTTTGCGGGCTTTTCAGGCTTTTTGTCGGACGAGGCCGGCTCTGAAATTTTCTCCGCGTCGTTTTGCTTTGTCTTCACGTCGCTCTTTGACTGTTTTTTATTGGCTGTTTTGCCGTCTTTTTTGTCTTCTTTTTTATCTTCGTTTTTCTTTTTATCGTCTACGATGAAGGTTATTTTTGAGTTGCCTTTGGCCTCTATGTTGCGCGTATCCTCGTGCATCACCATCGTGTCCGCGGTGACGACCTTGCCGTCGCTGCGCACCGCCTTTGAGTTGCCGGAGACGACTATCGTGCCGCGCGCCTTTGAGTAGAGCGCCTTGTCTCCCGTCACTCTGGTTTTGAGGCCCTCTTTGTCTACATAGTCGAAGACGACGTTTTTATCGGCCGTCATCTCCTGCAGCGTTTCCTGGCCCGTCTTTTCGTCTTTTACGAGCACGCCGTCCAGCGTCTTCGCGGAGAGCACGAATTTCTGTATCATGTCTTCGTAGCGCTTTACGTCGCGCGCCCAGAACTTGTTTCCGGTCCTTGTGGCTTCCGCGGCTTTGAGCGCCCTGTTCTCAAAAACTCCGTCGACTGAGCCGCGCGCCTTGTAATCTTCCGTGCCCAGCTGCCACAGAACGTAGTCCGCGTTGAGCCGGTCCTTTGGAGCGCGCGTCAGCAGCACTTTGCCGAAGGCTTCTACCGTGCCGTCCGTCTTTTTTGTCTTGTCGCCCGTCCACGTCGCGCTGTCGGCTACTAGCTTTACTCCTTTTTCGGGGAAGTCGCCGCTTACGCCGCCGCTTATCGTCATTATCTCTTTTTCTGTATTGCCGTGCGCTTCCGCGCCAGTCAGCGTCGAGCCTTCGCGTTTGACTATTACGTTGCCCTTTGCGTGGGCCTCGTTTGTATTTACGTTATACTGAATATCGTCCGCGGAGAGCGTGCTCTGCGTTTTGCCCGGAACGGGCTGTACGGCTGCAAAAACGGCGCTTGCGGTCAACGCGCAGATTGCGGCGAGCAACAGCGCCGCGGCATGTTTTTTTCTGATAGTCATTAGGGACTCCTCTTTATTATATTCAAAAATAAAATGGCCCAGCGAAAAACGCTGAACGCTCTTATTTTACATTATTTTGATAAATATGTATCGTTATTTTTTCTCCGCCGGCTTAGCATTTACCCTATTCGCTATCATAGTGAATATCTCATGCAGAAAGACGAAAAATTCAGTATCTTCCGGCGGTACCGGAAGCGTCAGTCTGTTGGGGTACGCCGCCGCAGCGTTGCGTATGACCTCTGGCGTCCACGGGTCAAGAAGCACAAGCCAGCCGCGCTTTGAGGCTTCGTCAAGCGCCGCTTTGAGCGCCGCGCCGTCGCCGGAAAGCCAGCTTTTCCAGACGGAGTCGGGCGGGCGGACTATGCCGGATATCGAAGAACGTACCCATGTGCCCTCCGCGCCGGTCAAATCGAGCATACGCTTGTCGCGCAGCATGTGGCGGCCTATGCCCATAGTGCTGTCGATACGCGACTGAAACTCCGCAAGACGCCGCTGATAGTAGGCGTAGTTCGGCGTGTCGGCCGCGGCGATTATTTTCATTATTTCCTGCGCAATGAATGGAAGCATTGCCGGGTCGAAGAAGGCGCGGCGAAGCTGGTCCTCCGACATGGCGACCTTTTTATAGAGCAGGCGCAGATTTTTGTTGTTTTTTGATATTTTGAAGCGCGCCGCGTCGTCCGGGTCGAAGGCTATTACAAGCTCGGCGGCCCTGGGACGGCCCGTGGGTACGGTGGCCCCACCGCTGCCCCAGGTAGAAAGCGCCCTGACCGTGGCCTGTCTGCCGCCTATGAATGAGGCGACTTCGTAGAGCCACGGCGAGGTGACGGCTATTTTTACGTTCTCGGCTTGTGCGGCTTCTGTCGCTCCGCTGTAAAAGAGACAGAGCACGGCTGTGAGCAGAAGCCCGGGCAGCAGCCGCAGAGCGCGCCCGGGCGATGGCCGCCTCATTTTGTCTCCGGACGGCTTCCCGGCTTCACAAGCGGCAGCCCCTCTTTGCACATGGGGCATTCTTCCTCTTTGTATGAGGCGAAATGTACTTTCACCAGTGATTTCAGATCCCAGTCTGGAAGACAGGCCGCAGCCCGGCGGTCTACGATGCAGCCGGAGGCAGCCCAGTCCGCGCCGGCCGCGACAAGTATCTCTGCCGCCTCGCGTGAGGATTTTCCTGTGGTGCAGACGTCTTCCACGAGCGCAAAACGCAGCGCGCCGGGGTGCGGGAAGCGCTTAAGGCGCATTTCCCCGTCTACGCGCTCGGTGAATATGAAGGGCACTCCAAGCGCGCGCGCAACTTCGTGGCCGATGATGAGGCCGCCGAGCGCGGGCGACAGGATAAAGTCGGGCTTTGCCGGAGCAAGCAGTTTGGCAAGCTCGGCGCCGGCGTAGGCCGCGTATTCGGGATAGCGCAGCATCAGCGCGCACTGCATGTAATTGTCGCTGTGCAGGCCCGATGTAAGTTTAAAGTGGCCCTGTAGGTGCGCGTCGCTTTTTTTCATCATTTCAAGTATTTTATTTGAAACTTCGTTGCCTGCGCAAATATTTTCCATGGTCTCTACTCCACTCCCTCAAGCGTCTTTATTATCTCTTTTGCCGCGGCTATCGGGTCGTGCGCCTCCAGTATGGGGCGTCCGACTACGATGTACGAGGCTCCAGCCTCCGCCGCCTCTTTCGCTGTGGCGACGCGGCTCTGGTCCTCGGTGCTTACTTTATGCGCGCGAATGCCGGGCACGACGCGCAGTAATTTTTCGGCTTTTCCAGCAAGCAGCGAAAGGTCGAGCGGAGAACAGACTATTCCATCCATGCCGGCGCGCTGTGCGGTCGTTGCGCGTCCTGTGAGGGCCTCTTCCATTTTGGAACCGGGGTGTACGTCGCTCCAAAGTTCGCCGCCTAAGCTTGTCAGCACCGTGATGCCGAGCAGCTTCATTTTGCTTTTAGTTTTATCGCGCATCGCTACGCTTCGCGCCATCATTTCGTATCCGCCGGAGGTGTGCAGCGTCAGCGCCCAGAGGCCAATTTCCGAAAGCGGCTCTACCGCGGAGGCTACTGTGTTTGGGATGTCGTGCAGTTTCAGGTCCAGAAAAAGCTCGTAGCCCATGTCGATTATCTCGCGGGCGAATGCCGTGCCGCCCAGCGCGTAAAGGCGCGGGCCTATTTTGACATATTTAGTGGCCCTGTCAAGGCGTTCCAGGAAGGAACGCGCGTCGTCCAGAGTCGGAACGTCTACGGCGGCGATAAGGCCGCAGCGGTTGTCTTTCATTTATTTTTCCCTCCTCAGAGTGATAGCACAACCGAAAAACAGTTGTGCTATCTTGTTTGCTCTATATATTATAACCGATTCTATCTATATTCGTGCTCTGTATACTTCTTAAAGCTCTTCTTCGTCCTGCCAGATTTTGTTTCCTTCGACGTAGGTCATTACGGGCCAGCCGGTGAGCGCTATGCCCTCCCACGGGCAGCAGCGCGCCTTGCTTTTCCATGTGCGGCAGTCGACGATGCGCGTTCTTTCTTCGTCTATGACGGTGAGGTCGGCGCAGGCTCCCTCTTCGATGCGTCCCAGTCCCTGCCATTTTTCCGTAAGCAGTGCGGCGGGTGAAGAGGTCATCTTTGTAAAGAGCAGTTCAAGCGGCACTTTCGGATAATTTCTCGCGCGGTAGTCAAGCAGCACGGCGGCGGCGCATTCAAGCGACGCAATGCCGAAGGGAGCTTCCTGGAACGGCTCGTCTTTTTCGTCCATGTGCCACGGCGCGTGGTCGGTCACTATCGCGTCTATCGTGCCGTCCTGAAGGCCTTCCCAGAGCGCCTTTTGGTCGGCTTCCGCGCGTAGCGGCGGGTTGACCTTGAAGCGCGCATTGTAGCCGCTGTTTATTACGGCGTTTTCGTTGAGCGTCAGGTGGTGGAAGGTCGTGTCGCAGGTGATCTCCAGTCCGGCGCGTTTCGCGTTGCGGATGAGCTCCACCGCGCCCGCGCTTGACAGGTGCGTGAAGTGGATGCGGCCGCCAGTCTCGCGTACCAGCGCTATGCCACGCGCTACGTCTATTTCCTCGGAGGCGCCGGGGATACCCTTAAGGCCGGAAAGGGCGCTTACGCGGCCTTCGTGAACCTGTCCGCCTTTAAAGAGGCTGATTTCCTCGGGGTGCTCCATTATCCTGGGCAGTACGTGTCCCGTGTAAAGCAGCGCGAGTCGGAGAAGCTGGCTTGTGGCTACCGGCGCGCCGTCGTCTGTGAAGAATACCGCGCCCGCCTCCGCCATTTTTTCCATTTCGCAAATCTCTTTGCCTTCGCGGTGCTTGCTGACGCAGCCGGCGGGAAGGATGCGCGCTGCGTGCGCGGCCGCTCCGTGGCTCATCACATATTCGACGAGCGCTGGTTCCGATACGGCGGGCTTTGTGTTTGGCATGGCGACCAGTGTCGTGAAACCGCCGGCGGCTCCGGCGCGCGCGCCGCTTTTCAGGTCTTCGTTCCATTCCTGACCCGGGTCGCGGAAGTGGGCGTGGAGGTCTATGAAGCCCGGGGTGAGCAGTCTGCCGTTGCCGTCGACTACATCCGCGCCTTCGCATTCAAGTCCGCAGCCTATCTTCGCTATTTTGCCCTCTTCAACGAGAAGGCTGTCTTCTTTTATAAAATCTGTTCCGTTGAATATCTTGAAATCTTTAAAGAGCGTCTTTCCCATTATCTTGCACCTCCGCCGCAGAGATATAGCAGCGCCATTCTCGTCGCCACTCCCGAACGCACCTGCTCAAGTATCACGCTCTGATGGCCGTCGGCCACCTCCGAGGCGATTTCCACACCCCTGTTGATGGGGCCTGGGTGCATCGCAAGAGCGCCCGGCTTCGCGTACTTCATCAGTTCCTCGTCCGCGCCCCACCAGCGGTGGTATTCGTCTACCGACGGGAAGAGTCCGTCCTGCTGGCGTTCGCGCTGTATCCTAAGAAGATAGACCATGTCGGCGTTTGCGACGGCCTTGCGCGGGTCGCGTTCGTAGCTTACGCCAAGAGCGTGCGCTTCGCGTGGCATCATTGTCGGCGGGCCTGAAAGCACCACGTCGCAGCCCATCGTTTTGAAGGCTATGACGTCGCTGCGGGCTACGCGGCTGTGAAGCACGTCGCCTACGAGGGCTATTTTGCGTCCCTCAAGGTCGCCCAGATGCTTCCATGCCGTGTAAAGGTCAAGAAGAGCCTGCGTCGGATGCGCGTGCGTGCCGTCGCCCGCGTTGAGCACTATGCCGCGCTTCAGTTTTGAGGCGAGGTATTGGGCGGCGCCCACCGCGCCGTGGCGCATAACGACTATATCGGCTCCCATCGCCTCAAGCGTCCATGCGGTGTCGCGCATGGTCTCGCCCTTTGAGGCGCTGGAGCCAGAGACCGACCAGTTCACGACGTCGGCCGAGAGCATTTTTTCTGCAAGTTCAAACGATACCCTTGTGCGCGTCGAGTTTTCAAAGAAGAGATTGACGCACATCTTGCCGCGAAGCGCGGGCACCTTTTTGACGGGCCTGTCCATAACATTTTCCATGTGCCTTGCCTGATCGAGCAGGAAATAAAGTTCCTCGCGCGTCCAGCAGTCAAGGTCTATAACGCTGCGATGACGCCAGGTCATCTGCCCTATTTCATTAAGCATCTCGCTCACAGATTACCACCTCGTCCTTTCCGTCCAGTTCTTCGACTTTTACCTCTATTACTTCACTCTTTGATGTAGGAACGTTTTTGCCGCATATATCGGCGTGTATCGGAAGTTCGCGGTGTCCGCGGTCTATTATCACCGCAAGCTGGACTATCTCCGGGCGTCCGAGGTCTACGAGCGCCTCTAGCGCCGCGCGCACCGTGCGTCCCGTGTAGAGGACGTCGTCGACGAGGAAGAGGTGTTTGCCGCTGATGTCGCACGGCATTCTCGTGCTGTGGACGATGGGCTGCTCGGAGAGCGTTGTGAGGTCGTCGCGGTAGAGAGTGATGTCAAGCTCGCCGCACGGCACCTTTGAGCCTTCGGCCTCTTCGATGAGCTTCTGGAGCCTGCGCGCAAGATATACTCCGCGCCTGTGTATGCCTACCAGCACCATGTTTTCAGTGCCCTTGTTGTGCTCCACCATTTCGTGGGCTATGCGGCGAATTACGCGGTTCAAGTCCTGAGCGCTCATAAGCTGCGCTTTTTCTTTCAGTTCCGCCATAAGTATCCCTCCGTTTTTTTATTTTATATTTTAAACTTAATAAACTTCGCAGTGCTCGCGCTTCATATTTCCCTGTCGAAGAAATTATACCCCAATATTTTTTATTGTGCAAGCGGTTGCAAAATATTATTTTGTAAAATTTGCGCGCTGCGTCCGATGTTGGGCTATGTCATTGCGCCTGCGGCCATGTGACCGTATAATTTTTAAAAAAGGAGTGACGCCGAATGTCAGCCGAATGGAAATATACAGCCTGCCCTTACGACTGTCCGTGTACCTGTTCCATAAAGGCGCGCCATATCAACGGCGTAGTTGAGATGCAGCCGAACACGGACAATAAATGGAGCAGGTTCGTCTGCGCGAAGGGGCGCAGATCTATAGACCGTCTGCACGATCCGCACAGGCTCACCTCTCCGCTTTTGAAGGGGCCTTCCGGCTTTTCCCGCATCAGTTGGGACGACGCGCTTGGCCTCTGGGCCGAAAAGATTTCGCAAAGCCGCGCGCAGTACGGGCCACATTCCGTAATGTCCCTCACGGGCGCAGGTTCGATGACATTTTCAAAGCAGCTTATCCCGGCCTTTTATTCGGCGCTTGGAGGATGTTCCGCCACAAAGGGCAGCCTCTGCTCGACCATCGGCTCTACCGGCCTTAAAGAATCTACCTGCGGCTTCGGCGTGCCGTATCTTTCATTTGAAGAGATGGGCAAGGCGCGCGGCATACTTTTTTGGGGACGCAACAGCTTCGCCACTCAGCCAAATCAGACGCCGTTTTTATTTTCGTTTGTAAACAACGGGGGCGAGACCGCCTCTATTGAGATACGGCGCTCAGAAACCGCGGACTCGTGCAAACAATTCTGGCGCGTGGCTCCCGGCGGCGACTGGGCGCTTGCCGCGTGGCTCTGCCGTGAACTTTTAGAACGCGGCGCGGACTGTAAAAAATGGCGCGGCCGCTGCGACAACGCTGATAAATTTGTCTCCTTCATCAATTCAATAAATAAAAACGGACTTCTTGCCGCCGCCGGCATCCCCGAGGAGACGGCGCATGAAATATACGAATGGCTCGCGTCGCACGCGCCGGTCACGCACATCCTGGGCTACGGAGCGCAGAGGTACTGCCACGGCGACCTCCAGTTCAGATGGATATTCGCGCTTTCCGTGCTCCTTGGCGGTTTTGAGAACGCGGCGGCGGGGCTTTCGTTCAGCAAGGACGAGGGCGCGCTCTTTCCGGCCGGGCTCTTTGAAAGATGCGAAAATGTGCGGCGCTTCGGCGTCTCGTCATGGCCTTCGGAAATAATCGCAGCCGACCCTCCCGTGCGCGTGCTGAACATCATGTGCTGCAATCCGGCGCAGCAGACGCCTGACGCGGCCGCTGTCGAAAAGGCTTTTTCCGCAGTTGATTTCAAGGCGTGCAGCGAAATGTTCATGACAAAGACGGCGCAGCTCTGCGACTTAGTTCTGCCTTCATCAATATATCTTGAAGAGGAGGACTGGATCGGCGCCTACGGCCACAGCTACCTCTCGCACAACGAAAAAATAACGGAACCGCGCGCCGGATGCAAAAGCGATCTGCAAATTTACGACGAATTGGCGCGAAAGCTTGGGCTTGACCTCGACCTCTCACAGCTCTACGCGAAGATGAACGACGCGCTGCTTGCCGATTCAAGGCTAAAGAGCGCTGGGAAAAATCTTTATAAATGGAGTGAACCGTGTTACTGGAAACTGCCCGAGTCGCGCGCGCTGCTGCCCGACCGCGCGCCTCAGCAGATGATGCCGCCGAAGGGATATATAAGGCTCGTCACAGTGCATTCCGACAGGTATATAAACGGGCAGAGCGCGGACGCGCCGTCCTGCGCGAAGGAACTCGTCATCCGGCTCTCGGAGCATCTATGTGAGAAAAGAGGGATAGCCACAGGAGACGAGGTCTGCGTGCTCTCTGAAAACGGCGCCGGAATAAACATGAGGGCGGAGGCCGACGCGTCGCTTTCACCGGGGACGGCCTGGACTTATCAGGGACTGCCCGAAATAAATATGCTGACGTCAGCTCGCCCCGCACCCGGAAAGGGCGCGGCATACGCCGAATGTTTTGTGAAGGTATTTAAATTGTAGCTGCGTGATCTTCTGCCGCTTCAAGATATTTTGCTAGCGCGGCCGTCTCTTTTGCACGGATGTGCGCGCCTATCTGCGGCCCTTTGAGATTTTCAAACAAGCCCTCTTTCGCGGCTTCGTCCATGACGCGGATGCAGGCGCCGTTTTCGCGCAGGTACGCCGGAAGCGTTTCGTTGTACGCCGCAACGACGGCGCAGAGGCCGTCAATTCCAAGCGGGCTCGCCTGCGCCGCGCGAAGCAGGTCGCGTATGGTGGCAGCGTTTGTAAGATGCGGCGCGCGCGTCTCTTCTTTTATGACAAAGGCGGCGCACTGGCGCCATTTTTTTGGCAGACCGAGAGCTTTATCTATCTTTGGCAGCACCTCAAGCCGCACCGATTCTTGGCAGAAGTGATGTGGGAGCTCGTGCACAAGCGCCGCAAAGCGCACTTCAAGCCGCGTCGTATCTGCCGCCGCGCGGTCGAGGCCCTCCATTGAGCGTTCAAAGGCGTCGCTCTCTGGACGGCATAAGTTAGGTTTGCTATTTCCAATAAGCCCAAAAAGCCACGGAAATTCACTCGAAAGCAGCCCCGCCGCGCGAAGGGCGCGGAAATAGACGGAGGGCCGCTCGCAGGCAAGCGCCTTTTTTAGTTCCGCAAATTTTCGTTCTTTAGGTTCCAGCGCAAGTTCCGCCGCACATTTGTTCATCATGGCAAGAGTGCGCGGCTCTATCTCAAAACCAAGCTGCGCCGCCTGACGCGCGGCGCGCAGCGCGCGCACCGGGTCTTCGAAAAAATGAGAGGAGACGGCGCGGATGGTTTTTTCTGCTATGTCCCTTTCGCCGCCAAACGGGTCTATCAGCGTTCCACGGTCGTCCAGCGCAATGCTGTTTATCGTAGTGTCGCGGCGGCGGAGGTCTTCTTCTATCGTTATAGCCGCGTCGCAGACAAAATTAAAGCCCTTGTAGCCCGTGCCGTTCTTTTTTTCTTTACGCGCGAAGGCAACTTCGCACAAGGCGCCGTCTATGGACAGAAGAAATACTGGAAACGAATGACTCACCGGACGCGCATCCGGAAAAATTTTCAAAAATCTATCAAGCGAAAGCCCGCAGATGACGTAATCGCGGTCGTGGACGAAACGCCCCATCAGTCCGTCGCGCACGGCTCCGCCCACTAGGTAGGCTCGGCCCCGGGCCGCTTTCACAGCCTGAAAAAATTCTTTCTGCGTCATTGTCATTCCTCCGCTTTGTGCGTTCGTATCTGCCTTATGATAACAAAAAAGCCGCCGAAGACGGCGGCTCATTCTCGTTCAATATCGCTTAGTTGTCCATTATCTCTTTTTCTTTTTCCACAAGCGAGCTGTCTATTTTTTTGATGAAGGCGTCGGTCTTGTCCTGAGCCTCTTTCTGGAACTTCTTAAGCTCGTCCTCGGTGATTTTGCTATCTTTTTCCAGCTTTTTGAAGGACTCGATGGCGTCGCGGCGTACGTTGCGGACCGCGATGCGAGCCTCTTCCGCCAGTTTGTTGACCATTTTTTTAAGTTCAAGACGCCGCGCCTGCGTCAGCTCCGGCAGGTTGAGACGAATAGACTCGCCGTCGTTCTGCGGAGTGATGCCGAGGCTTGAGGTCTGGATGGCCTTTTCGATTGATTTTATCGCGGTCTTGTCCCACGGCGTGATCACTATCTGACGCGCCTCCGGGACGTTGACGCTGCCCATATTTTTTACGGGCGTCAGTGTGCCGAAATAGTCCACCTTTATATCTTCGACAAGTGCGGGATGCGCTCTACCGGTGCGGATGCCAAGCATGGCTCCCTTAAGGTGTTCTATGCTCTTTTCGCAGCGCGTGTTTAGTTCCTTGATTACGTTCTGAGGCATACGGGTCACTCCTTATAAGATTTTTTATAATTATAATACTCTTTATGAAACTATAGAGCCAATATTTTCTCCGTCAATGAGAAGCCTGCGTAAATTTCCCTTTTTCAATACGTCAAAGACTACTATAGGTATGTTGTTTTCCTGGCAGAGCGAGAAGGCCGCGGCGTCCATCACTTTGAGCTGTTTCTGGAGCGCGTCCATATAGCTGACGTGCGGTAGCTTTACCGCGTCTTGATATTTCGCCGGGTCTTTATCATAGATGCCGTCGACTTTCGTAGCTTTGAGAAGGCAGTCGACGCCTATTTCGGAGGCGCGAAGCGCCGCAGTCGTATCCGTTGAGAAATAGGGAGAGCCTGTGCCCGCGGCAAAGATGACTATGCGGCCCTTTTCGAGGTGGCGCATCGCGCGGCGCCTGATGACCGGCTCCGCTATCTCACGCATCTCTATTGCCGACTGAACGCGCGTAGGCTGGCCAAGGCGCTCTAGCGCGTCTTGAAGCGCGAGCGCGTTTATGACCGTGCCAAGCATTCCCATATAGTCGGCCTGAGCGCGCTCAATGCTTTTGGTCTGAGCGCCGCGGATAATGTTGCCGCCTCCGACTACCATTGCGATGCTTATTCCTTCGGAGGCCACGTCGGTTATCTCTTCGCAGATGTTGCGCACTGCGTCGGGATTCACTCCGAAATGGCTGTCTCCGGCAAGTATTTCTCCGGAAAGTTTCAGCAGTATTCTCTTATATGTCTTCTCCACGATTTCACCTTCCGATACGATTTTTTGCTAAAAAAAAACGAGGGATATAATCCCCCGTTTTTTAGTTTTTTAGGAGTTAGCCTTCGATCATGAAGCGCGCGTAGCGGCGGACGATGATGTTTTCGCCGATTTTTGCGATGTTTTCAATGACGAGATCCTTGATCTTCACTTCGGGGTCACGCACGTATTTCTGCTCCATGAGGCAGTTTTCCTCATAGAATTTGTTGATGCGGCCTTCGGCGATCTTTTCGAGCATCTTTTCAGGCTTGCCCTCTTCGCGGGCCTGAGCAATGATGACCTGCTTTTCATGCTCGATGATGTCCGCGGGGACCTCTTCAGGGGTGATGTAAGTGGGGTTTGAAGCGGCGATGTGCATCGCTATTTCATGGCCCAGCTTGTTGAACTCGTCTGTGCGCGCGACAAAGTCTGTCTCGCAGTCAAGTTCAAGAAGAACGGCAAGTTTCGCGTTGCTGTGGACGTAGGTGAACATTTTGCCCTGAGACGCTGTGCGCTCGGCCTTTTTGGCCGCTTTGGCGAGGCCCTTTTCGCGAAGATAATCGCAGGCCTTGTCCATGTCGCCGTCGCATTCGACAAGCGCCTTTTTGCAGTCCATCATTCCGACGGATGTGCGAGCGCGAAGTTCGGACACCAATGCTGCTGTGATATTTGCCATATTAGTTAGTCTCCTTCCAGCCCTTCTGCTCCGCCAGCTCTTTTTCACGAACCTTTACCTCTTCAGCCGCTGAATCGTCCACTGCGGGCGCTTCTTCGGCGGGAGCGGCTTCGGGAAGAGCCTCTTCCTCAACGCGTGCGTCCTGACCCTGGCGGCCTTCGATGAAGGCGTTTGCCATAAGTCCGACTACGAGTTCGATGGCGCGGATGGCGTCGTCGTTTCCGGGGATGGGGTAATCTACGACGTCGGGGTCGCAGTTTGTGTCAACGATTGCGATGACGGGGATATCAAGCTTGTGCGCCTCAAGTACGGCGATCGTCTCACGGCGCGGGTCGATGATGAAGAGGGCGTCGGGGATGTCCTTCATCTCCTTGATGCCGGAGAGGTATTTTTCAAGCTTTTCACGCTCTTTGCGGAGCTGGATGATTTCTTTCTTGGGGTATCTGTTGATGCTGCCGTCCTCTTCCATCTGCTGAAGCTCGACCATGCGCTGCACGCGGCGGCGAATGGTGGCGAAGTTCGTAAGAAGGCCGCCCAGCCAGCGCTGGTTGATATAGAACTGGCCAGCTTTGAGAGCTTCGTCGCGGATGGGATCCTGCGCCTGACGCTTTGTTCCTACAAAGAGGATGCTGCCGCCCGACTTTGAAACTTCACGAACGAAGTCATAGGCCTTTTCAAGCCCTTTGACCGTCTTCTGAAGGTCGATTATGTAGATGCCATTGCGCTCTGTGAAGATGAACGGCTTCATCTTCGGGTTCCAGCGTCTTGTCTGATGTCCGAAATGGACGCCGCATTCAAGAAGCTGTTTCATACTTACTACTCCCATGTGAATCCCTCCTGTTTTTTCCTCCAGACGCTTCATCCGAAACGAGCCCGCATTGGGGAACCTCATTTACGTCAGCGACTGTGCGTGGTTTACACCGTTCCCAAGTATATCATGCGAACTGTATAAAAACAACCTACGATTCTATCTCAAATTCCTTGAGGCGCTCTGCGCTCTCCTCTTTACCAAACAGGCTGCCGACGATGAAGACGACTATCGCTATTGCGAGCGTAGGCACTATGGCCGTCGTGCCGCCCACGCTCACCTTTGAAATGGTGAAGTAAAAGAACGAAGCGGTCCCGCATATCATGGACAATATCACTCCTGTAGAGTTTGCGCGGCGCCAATAGAGGCCGAATAACGTCGGGCAGAAAAATACCGCCTCCAGCCCTCCGAAAGCAAAAAGATTTATCCATACAAGCAGCGACGGCGGCCTCATCGCGGCGAAAAAGACGAGCACGCCGACCACTCCCGTGACGATGAGGCTCATTCCGCGGATTTTTGAAGGAGAAAGGCGCGCCGCATCGTTTTTAGCGACGTAATGAAAATAAATGTCCTTTACGATGGCGGCGGAGCACATGATGAGCATCGAATCGACCGTGGACATGATGGCAGCAAGCGGACCTGCGATGAATATGCCGGCCCAGAACGGCGACATCAGGCGAACTGTAAGAGTAGGAACGGCAAGGTCGCCCACCGCGATATCGGGAATGACCGCGCGCCCCATCGCGCCTACGAGATGCATCGCGAGCATCGTGAAGCCCACGACGAACGTCCCGATGATCATTGCGTTGTGCATCGAGCGCGAGTCCTTATAGCCGAGGCATTTCTGCGTAGTCTGCGGAAGGCCCAGGATGCCGACGCCGACAAGCACCCAGAAGGAAAGGATGAACGGCTTCGGGATGGCGTTGCCGCCTCCGGTCGGGGTAAGAAGCTGCGGGTCTATCGAGTAGAGCGTCCTCATGATGTTCTCCACTCCACCGCCCGCCGAAATCACTGCGTAAAGGATGGCGACGGAGGCAAAGAGCATCATGATGCCCTGAATGGTGTCCGTCAAAACTACGGCGCGAAAGCCGCCGATGGTCGTATAGATTATGACCGTCAGGCCGAATATCAAAAGCCCCGTCTGATAGGAATAACCGGTTATGGATTCAAAGAGCCGCGCGCCTCCTATGAACTGCGCCAGCATAGAGGCCATGAAAAAGACAAGCAGCGCGACGGATGCCAAGATGACGACGGCGTCGCTGCTGTACCTCGCGCGCAGAAAATCCGTGATGGTGACCGCGTGAGTACGGCGCGCGATAAGCGCAAAACGTTTGCCCAGCACTCCAAGCGTCAGAAAGGCGGTAGGCACCTGTATCATGGACAGAAGTATCCACCCAAGCCCCACGTTATAGGCGACGCCCGGGCCGCCCACAAAGCTGCTTGCGCTCGTATAGGTCGTGATTATCGCCATAGCGAGCACGAAGCCGCCCATTGAACGGCTGCCGATGAAATATTCTTCCATGAAGCCGGCTGTGTCGGTCCTCTTTCCGGCCGAACGGCTGGCCCACGCGGCAACGCCCATAATGAGCGCAAAATAAAGAACGAGCGGGATTATCATCCCAAGTCTGTTAATAATCATTTCTTCTCCTCATGGTCGTCCTGGATAGAAAGATCCTTGAACATCATCCTGATTGCGGCCCACAGCAGAAAAGAAATGCCGATATAGCCGACGATGCAGCTATAAAAGAACCATTCAGGGAAGCCAAAGATATAGTTGTACTCCGCCGGGTCGTCGCCAAAACCATAAGCGGTGACGTACCACCAGGCAAAGAATAAAAGATAGAGCCCGACAATGATGAACGTTTCTTTTTTCGTAGTCTTCAAAAATCCTTTAGAAGCCAATGTGCAGCCCTCCAGCAATGTGCCGTAATGTTCCTATGGCGCAACAGTATAGTACATTTAGATAAAATCAACAATATTAGTAAAGTTTTTTCTTCCTCCCGCCTCAAAATCAAAAGAGTTTTAATTAGAACTGCCGCTTGAAAAGTTTAGGAAATCGGGTATAATGCATTACGTCCTTCAGTGCGGGGAGGGGTGGCCGAGTGGTCGAAGGCGGGCGACTCGAAATCGTCTTAGCGGTGCTGAGCCGCTACGTGGGTTCAAATCCCACCTTCTCCGCCAACGCATACACAAGCCTTGCGGGCGCAATGTCCGCGAGGCTTTTTTGTAAACTTAACTTGCAGCTTTTTCTTTGGTGGAATTATTTTCGGCCCTTTTAAAATTTCTTAAAATTTCCAGCGCCAGCATCGCGGACAAATTGACTGAATTGAAACTTGACTCTATTATTGAGCGAGGCCTTCTCATATTATTTGATGCGACAGGCGCAGGCCGGCGGTTTTCACAAATCGTCTGCCGTGATGCGTAAAGGCCGATAATATCTTTGTCGGGAGGCAGAGCGGATGCAGGATAAAAATATTATTCTCATTACGGATGATAGCTCTGACAACAAATCTCTGCTGTCAAGCGCTTTTTCGGACAGCTTTACGACCGTGGAGGCCACGGGCCGCGAAAAGGCGGCGGCGTTCATAGAGGCCAATGCAAAGCGCATTGCGGTCGTCCTGCTCCGCTACTTGCCGCAAACTACAGATGCTCCCGCCCTTTTAAAATGGCTCTCGACCGGCAAATACGCTGGCCTTCCCGTCATCGCGCTCTCAGATGACGCGGCAGACGAACTTTCGGCGCTCCGCGGCGGCGCGTGGGATTTTATAGCGATGCCGGCGTCGTCCGAAGTGATACGGGCGCGCGTCGACAACCTCCTTGCCAGATACGGCTATATAAAGGAACAGGCCTCCGTAAAAGAACTTGAAATGGCCAACCTGAAGATGGACAGCCTTATAAACAGCATACCTGGAGGCATAGCCATCTACAGGCTGGACGACGGCTTTAAGACGATATATTTCTCCGACGGAGTGGCGCAGCTGAGCGGCTACACGCGCGAGGAATACGCGCAGTGGATAAAGAACGACGCGGCCGACGCGGTCTACAAGGGCGACAGAGACCGCCTTTACACCGGTGCTATAGAGGCGCTGCGCGTCGGAGAGACTATAGACGAGACGTACCGCATCTATCATAAAGACGGGAGCCTCGTCTGGGTGCATCTTACCGGAATGCCTATAGGAGAGGAAGAGGGACATATAATCGTCTACGCCGTCTTTCAGAGCGCGTCGCGGCAGTCGCAGCTTTACAGCGAGCTGCTGGACCAGTCAAACGAAGGCATCTACGCCTGCGACATCGCAACCCACGAACTGCTCTATCTGAATAAAAAAGCATCCGAGCTGCTGCACACCCCTGCAACTCCGCTTGTAGACAAAAAATGCTACTCCTATCTCTTCAACAGAACAAAGCCGTGCAGTTTCTGCAAGATAGATAAAATGAGACACGACAGTTTCCTTGAACGCGAATTTACCTACCCAAGGGACGCGCGCACGTACAGGCTGATGGGAAAGCTGATGCAGTGGAACAAGATAACGGCGCACGTCGAGTATGTGACGGACATCACCGAAAGAAAAACCGCGGAACAGCAGAACGCCGCGCTTTTAAAACAGCTTGCCTCGGTCATCGAACACGTCCCGGGCGGCATGTGCCTCTACCGTCACGACGGCAAAAAAATTATCCCTGTGGTCCACAATCAGGCCTTTTACGACATCTTCGGCTATTCGGAAGACAACCTGCAAATGGTCAATCAAGAAGCCAGCTTTCTTAACGTCCATCCTGATGATATGCGAAAACTCAAACATCTTATCGCTGGGGCGTTAAAAAATGGCGGCAGCCTGCGCCACACCTACCGCGTCTACAACGACGCGCTTAAAAAATATATATGGGTCTACCTAAACGCCGTCTCCATACCTCAGCCGAACGGAACGCAGCTCATATACGCAAGCTACACCGACGTCACCGACGAACGCACGGCGCAGAACCGTCTGCACGACACGCAGCTGCTTCTGTCGGCCGCACTGCGCAACGCGCGGATCACGGTGTGGGAATACGACCTCGAAAAAAAACAGATAACACAATCCGTAGAGGCGCAGGACAGACAGGGTTTCGGCGTCACGATAGAAAATGTTCCCGAGTCTTTGATAGAGTGCGGCTACGTACATCCTGATTCCGCCTCCGACTATCGCGCCTTCTACCGCGAGGCGGCGAAGGGCGCGCCGCGCGCCGTGATGGATGTGCGGGTGCGCGCAAAGGGCGACAAGGATTACTGGTGGAAGAGGATAATCTACATACCAGTCTTTGACGGCGCCGGCAAGCATTTACGGTCAATAGGGACGGCGCTCGACGTCACAGAGCTGAAGCTTCAGGAAAGCCAGTACGCGGCTCTTGAGACGCTGAAAAACGTGACAAAGCACGGAGTAATGCTCAATGTTACAAAAAATACGGCGGACGTAAGAGGAGCGGCCACGGACAGCGACATGGACGGTGGCATCACCTCCATTGACAAATTTTTCGCCCGCGCGCGGCTGCGGATCGTGGACGAAAAGATGCGCGCCGGCTTTGACGCGATTTTTACGCGGGAAAACATACTTCAGGCTTACGCCTCCGGCAAGACAGAGGCCTCGTGCGAGGGGTTGTGCAACTTTGGAGACGGACGCGCCAGGTATACTGAATTCAAGCTGCGTCTCACGAGGGATCCGCAGACTGGAGACATCATAGGCTTCACCTACCTGAACGACATACACGCCAGCAAAACGGTGCAGGAGATGATAAGCGGCGTCATCGACCTTGCCTACGACTATATCGTGGCTATACGGCTAGAAGACGACAGCTTTACGGCCTACGCCAGCAGAAGCTACTATTACGAAGGCTTTGAACGAAGCGGATATTACACTCCCGAACAGGAGCGCTGGCTGCATTCGTGCACCGCTCCAGAAAATTGGGCAAGCCTTACCGCAAGCCTCGCGCTCGACAACGTCATGCGCATGCTGGACGCGGAACAAACTTACTCAATATATATGGAAATCAGCGACAGAAAAGGTTTCCTCCGGCGCAAAAAACTGACCTTCTCATATATGGACGACAGAAAAGAATTCATCCTCATGACGAGGGCTGACGTGACAGAGCAGTACAACAGACAGCTGAAGGCGAACCGGGAACTTTCAATGGCGCTTGAAATAGCGGAAGGCGCCAATACGGCGAAAACGGAATTTCTCTCCAAAATGAGCCATGACATGCGCACGCCGATGAACGCCGTAATAGGACTCGCGGAACTGGCTCGCGACGCCTCTTCGCTTGCCGAATGCCGCGACTACCTGCACCAGATCTCCACCTCCGGCAAATATCTGCTTTCGATAATCAACGACGTGCTGGAAATGAGCAGGATAGAAAGCAGAAGCATAGAACTGCACCCCACCGTCGTCTACATGCCTGACTTCATAAGAGACACGGCCTCTATCGTGCTCCCCGACATCATTAAAAAAGGCATATCCTTCGAGATACGACAGAACGACCTCACCGCGCTTTACATGCGCGTCGACACCACCTACATACAGCAGGTGCTCGTCAACCTCCTTTCAAACGCTATAAAATTCACACCGCAGGGAGGCCGTATAGAGCTTATAATAGAAAACCTGTCGGAAAAGGAACACCGCGTCATAAACCGCATCACAGTAAAAGACACTGGGATAGGCATCAGCGAAGAATTTCTTCCGAAGGTCTTCCTGCCCTTCGAGCAGGAAGATTCTACAAACGACGACGGGCGTATGGGTACAGGGCTGGGGCTTTCAATAGTAAAGAATATTGTTGAGAGAATGGACGGCGAGGTTTACGTGCGCAGCAAAAAAGGCGAAGGCACCACTTTCGTCGTAGAGTGGACGCTTGACTCCGTACCGCAGGAGGAATATGCTCCAAAAGAAGACCCGAAAGCCGGCGTACAGGGCGACATCAACGGCAGGCGCGTGCTGCTTTGCGAAGACCATCCGCTGAACAGGGCGATCGCGGCAAAGCTGCTGGAAAAAAAGGGCGTCGTCGTCGAATTTGCCGAAAACGGCAAAATAGCCGTAGAAAAATTCACCAGCCGCCCAGCCGGATATTACGACGCCATCCTGATGGATATACGGATGCCGGTCATGGACGGCCTTGAAGCGGCGCAGGCCATCCGCGCGCAGGAAAGGCACGATTCTCAGACCGTGCCGATAATCGCAATCACGGCCAACGCCTTCGAGGAAGACAGGCGCAAGAGCATAGCCTGCGGTATGAACGCACACCTGGCAAAACCCATAGAGCCTCAAAAGCTCTACGAGACGCTGGCCCGGCTGCTCGGATGACCGTTGCCGCCTAATTTATACAAAGCGCCGCGCTAAACCAAACGCTTCATACTAAGCCTATTTATAAAAAAGGATTGATAGGACATGGAAATAAAAATGCATATCTTGATTGTCGCCACTTTTATCGTTTCGTTTCTCGCAGCCGCGTTATGCCAATGGCAGATCAGCGTCATCCACTGGCTGGTCGTCTGCGTTTCCGGGCTTGCCTCAATTTTGTCGCTTGCGATACTTGTGATAGAAAGAAAGAACAAGAGCAACTAAAGAGGCGCCGCCTCGAATATAGGAAGAGAAAAGGAGCCGGAGAAAAATTTTCTCTGGCTCCTGTATTTTCGTAAAATGGCGGAGAGGATGGGATTTGAACCCATGGAAGAGTTTGACCCCTTCACTCACTTTCCAGGCGAGCTCCTTCGACCGCTCAGACACCTCTCCGCGTAACCGACGTGGAGCATTATAACCTATCGCGCCGACTATGTCAAAAAATGATTCATTTTGGGAGGCATTATTACGGCATTATTTTAGTTCAGAAAAAACGCCTTTAACAAGCGCTACAAAAACAACAAGCGCTCCGGTTATAAGGTAGAGGTCGGCAAGATTGACGGCAAGTCCGCTCGGGAAAAATCCACTAAAGAACTGGCCGTTCAAAAAAGGCAGCGGCATCCAGTCTACAACGTGGCAATAAATAATCCTGTCCGCCAAGTTGCCAACGGCGCCCGCAAGCATCGCAGCCACTCCGGCAAGAAGCGGCATCGGACGCCGGCGCATTGTAAAGATCATAAATAAAAGAAATATCGCGGCGGCTAAATTCAAAAATATGAGCAAGCGCGGCTCAGAACCGGTCAGCATACCAAAAGAGACACCGCTGTTGCGGCTCACCCGCGCAAAGAAAGAGATGGCGGCAAGCTTTGTAATGCGGTCAGCCGCAACAAGCGCACAAAAAAAACAAAAGAGCGAAAGTAGTTTTTTATTTTTTATCCACTCTGCCACGTGCGCGACCATGAACGCCTCTTCCCTTCCAGCAGCCACAAATGCGCCGCACAATGCGCGCTCGGCGCCCAAGTCGAAAAGGCCAGCAAAAGTTGACTTTCGCATAGCCTTTGCGTATTCTTTAAAGGAGGATGAGCCAGCCTCTAAAGACAAGAAAACACCTCAACGAGGTGTCCGTGTGCAATAATATGGCGTGCCTGTGGGGATTTGAACCCCAGACTTCTACCTCCGGAGGGTAGCGCTCTATCCGCTGAGCTACAGGCACATTTAACAACGTTAAGTAGTATAACATATCCAGAGAGGAGCCGCCACATGGATGATATTTTTTATATGCGGGAGGCGCTGGCAGAGGCGCGCGCCGCCGCCGCGTGCGGCGAGATCCCTATAGGCGCCGTCGTTGTGAAGGACGGCGAAATAATCGGCCGCGGCCATAACACAAGAAAGCTAGACAACGCCCCATTGGGGCACGCGGAGCTTGCCGCGCTGTCACAGGCCGCAGAGCGACTGAACAACTGGCGCTTTGACGGATGTTCCATATATGTAACGCTGGAGCCGTGCATCATGTGTTCCGGCGCGCTTATGCAGTGCCGCGTATCGCGCGTCGTATTCGGCGCGAAAGACCCAAAGGGCGGCGGCTGCGGCTCGCTCTACTGCATACCAAAAGACAGCAGGATCTATCACAGGCCGGAGTTGTCGGCTGGGATATTAAAAGAAGAATGCGCGGCGCTGCTGAGCGATTTTTTTATCAAAAAGCGCACGGAGAGAGCATCGCGAAATTCCGAGTGATATCTATTTTTAAATCATTGAAAGAGACGCGCAATGAGAGTAAACTTAAAATGGATTCACTAGAGGGGGATTTTTATGAGACTTGTAACGCGTTCTGATTTTGACGGACTTGCCTGCGGGGCGCTGCTTAAAGAGAGTGGAATAATAGATAACTGGATGTTTTCACATCCAAAAGATCTTCAGGACGGACTTGTCGACGTGACCTGCGACGACTGCCTTGCCAACGTTCCGTATGTGCCGGGCTGCGGGCTTTGGTTCGACCATCATTCAAGCGAGAGCGAACGTCTTGAATTAAACGGCAGATACAAGGGCGAGAGCAGAACTGCGCCATCCTGCGCCAGAATAATTTACGACTATTACGGCGGCGCAGAACGTTTCGCCCATTACGACGCAATGATGGCGGCCGTCGACAAAGTGGACTCAGGCGCTCTTTCCGTGGACGAGGTGCTGCACCCGTCTGGATGGATACTCCTTGGTTTCATAATGGATCCGCGTACGGGATTGGGACGCTGGAGAAATTTTACTATCTCAAACTATCAGCTCATGGAAAAGCTGCTGGACTGCTGCAGCTCAATGGATATAGACGAAATAATGGAGCTGCCGGACGTCAGGGAGCGCATAGAGGTATATTTTGAACAGAGCGGCAAATTTGACGCGATGATAAAAAAATATACGAGGACTGACGGGGAGCTTATCATAAGCGACCTGCGCGGGGTGGACCCCATCTATTCGGGCAACAGATTTTACATATACAGCCTCTACCCGAAGCAGAATATATCCATGTGGATAGTGAGCGGAAAGGGCGGCAAAGGATGCAGCTGCGCGGTCGGCTATTCCGTGCTTAACAGAAGCTCTTCCGTGGACGTTGGAAAGCTTATGCTGAAATACGGCGGAGGCGGCCATAAAGCGGTAGGGACGTGCCAGTTCACAGACGAATGTATGGACGAAAATATAAAACTGCTCATCGGCGAGATCACAGGCAAAAAATAAATCAGGCGCGTTGCCGCGTATCGTCACATTTTGCGCATGGCAAGCTATATCAAACGGGACGGCCAAAAGGCCGTCCCGTTTGATATATTTCGTATGTGAGGCGCCAGTTAGTTCTTTCTGGCCGCCACCGCGTCTGCCATCAGCTTGTAGCCTTCGTCAAACGCTCTTTCGTTGAGTTCTTCAGTTCCCTTCGGGACGCGGGCGAGGATGGCGTCTTTTACAGCCTGGGGCTGTGTGAGACCCTTGTCCTCAAGAACCTTTGCCGCTGTTCCGAGCGCCACCATGTTGACAACGATCTCGCGGCCAAGCTTCTCGCGCGCCGTCTTTACGATGGGCAGAAGATATATCTCAGCGTCGAGCTTCGGGGGCTCTGTCACGAAGAAGTCGTCAAGAATGACTGTCGCGCCCTTGGCTGTGTCATGGCTGTATGTGTCGCAGGCCTTCTGTGTCAGGATGACCTGGAGGTTCGGGTGCGCGGCCTTCGGGTAGTCTATTTCGTCGCGGTCATAGACAACTTCCGACTTCGATGCGCCGCCGCGCGCTTCCGGCCCGTAAGCCTGGCTCTGTACTGAATTGAGGCCCTCTGTGCGGAGTGCTGCGGCCTCACCCAGGATCACTGCGGCGAGGATGACTCCCTGTCCGCCGGATCCAGCAACGCGAATTTCAAAACGATCGCTCATGATCCGTTCCTCCTATGCCTGCGCCTGTGCGCGTTCAATGACGTCGTTGTAGCGGTCAGTGTATTCGCGGGCGTTTTCTATGTTGACAAATTCGCCAACAACGATCTTGCCTTCAAGCTCCTCGGGGGTCATCTTGTCGGCCTGAGCCTTAAGGACTGTGTGCTCCTTAAGGAACTTGATGTTGTCTGTCGGGCGGCTGCGCTTGTTTTTGCGTCCAAACTGCGTGTGGCAGAAGGAGATGATCTCAACGAGCGCAAATCCCTTTTTCTGATGTTCGATGGCCTTTTTGAGTATCTGCTCGCACATGATGGGGTTGGCTACCGTTGCGCGCGCTACGAATGTTGCGCCTGCGCCTGCTGCCAGCTTGCAGATGTCAAATGTCGGGTCGATCGAACCATAGGGCGCTGTGGCTGCGAAGGCGCCTTCCGGCGTCGTCGGCGAAGCCTGTCCGCCGGTCATTCCGTAGATGTTGTTGTTCATGAGGACCGCTGTGATGCCTATGTTGCGGCGGCAGGCGTGGATGAAGTGGTTTCCGCCGATAGCGGTACCGTCGCCGTCGCCCATGACGTTGACGATCGTCAGTTCGGGGTTGGCCAGCTTAAC
Source organism: Cloacibacillus sp. (assembly GCA_036655895.1). Lineage (NCBI taxonomy): Bacteria > Thermotogati > Synergistota > Synergistia > Synergistales > Synergistaceae > Cloacibacillus > Cloacibacillus sp. The sequence goes on from JAVVPF010000001.1 coordinate 187,453, forward strand.
GCCGGTCGCAAAGGCGAGTGAGCGTCCGTGCGCCGTGTGGAGCGTGCAGGCGTCGATATAGCCGGGCATACGGCTTGAGCAGCCGATACCTGATGAGATGCAGACCTTATCCTGTGGGATGTTGAGGTCTGAAATGGCGCGGAGGATGGAGTGCATGATGATTCCGTGTCCGCAGCCGGGGCACCAGATATGAGGCATAAACTTAGTGCGCAGGAGTTTCTTTACATCTTCGCGTGGCATAATTACGCCACCTCCTTGATGAAGGACATTATCTCAGCCGGCTTGTAGAGTTCGCCGTTGATGAGGTTCTTGCGATGTACTTCGCAGTTGCCCTTGACGGCTCTTTCTACTTCAAGCACCATCTGGCCCGCGTTGAGCTCGGGGACGATGATGTGCTTGACTCTCTTGGAGATCTCGGCGATTTCTTTATCCGGGAAGGGCCACAGTGTGATGGGACGGAAATGTCCGACCTTCACGCCCTGCTCGCGCAGTTCGCGGATTGCGCGAAGCGATGAGCGGGAGACTGAGCCGTAGGAAATGACGACTATTTCAGCGTCTTCCATGAAATCTTCTCTATATTCGACTATCTCGTCGCGGAAACGCTCAACCTTGCGGATGATGCGGTTTGCCTTGAGGTCGATGTCGGGCGCGTCGTTTGTCGGGAAGCCCCACTCTGTTGTGGTAAGGCCCGTGACATGCCAGCGATAGCCGTCGCCGAAGGCAGGCATCGGCGGTACATCGTCGGCGTCCGCGCGGTAAGGCACGAACTCTTCAGGCGATACTGTCGGCTTCTTGCGGTCGATTACTTCAAATGAACCGGCTTCGGGAATAGTGATTTTTTCACGCATATGTCCGATGACTTCGTCGGCCATTACGAGAACGGGCTGACGGAAGCGTTCCGCCATGTTGAAGGCTTTGATCGTGAGCGAATAGCACTCGGGGATCGAGCAGGGAGCGTAGGCGATCGTTGCGTGGTCGCCGTGGGTTCCCCATTTGGCCTGCATGACGTCGGCCTGGGAGACCTTTGTCGGGAGTCCCGTTGAAGGGCCGCCGCGCTGGATGTCGGCAAGCACCATCGGGATCTCGGCGATGTAGCCGTAGCCCAGAAGTTCCTGTTTCAGGGAGATACCAGGGCCTGAGCTTGCCGTCATAGCCTTTTTGCCGGCTATCGACGCGCCGAGCGTCGCCGCTATTCCGCCGATCTCGTCTTCCATCTGGACGAATTTTCCGCCCAGCTTGGGGAGCTCTTCGGACATAACTTCCATTACTTCAGTCGAGGGAGTTATAGGATAACCGCCGAAGAACCTGCAGCCCGCGGCGATAGCACCCATAGCTATGGCCTTATTACCCTGCCAAAACTCGTTCTGGGCCATAATTATTCACACTCCTTAACAGTTACTGCAAGATCCGGGCAGATATTCTCGCACTGGCGGCAGCCAATGCAGTCCTCCGGACGAACAGCTTCGCACTTAACGTGTTCGTTAAGCTCAAGAACCTTCTTGGGGCACATAGCGATACAGAGGCCACATCCTTTGCACCATTTCTCAACTATTTCGATGTTGAACTTCTTCGCCAAAAGACCCACCATCCTTCCACACATCTCATCAATTTTTGTTTGTCAACCACAAATACAAAAGTGGCGATTGGCATAACTATTGGTATTATGTCAAAGGTTGCCTATTTATTCAAGGAAAAGATTAAATTCTATATATTCCGACTATTTAAGAATTAGTAGAAGGCCCGATGTCTGGCGCCCGTAAGTATGTGCCGCGCAGTTCTTTGGGCGCAATAGCGCGGCCGCCGAATTTTTCCCCCATCAGCGCACAGTCTCCGCCCGAGGCACTCTCTTTAGTTATCCTTTCGTTCGGCAAAGCCATATAAAAGTCATAGGCCGCCATGTCGGGAGAGACGAGAGAGGCGTCAGGGTATTCTTTTAAAACGCAGGCGAAATCGGCAGCGCTGACGAAACGCTGCGCCATGATCGGATAAAGCCCCTCGTCTGCGCGTCTGTAGACCGCGGCGTAAAGGCGTCCCACGCTTGCCTTAAAAAATGGCGCGATTATCTGATGCGTATCTCTAAGTCCCCACGCGTATATCTCAAGCGAGGAAAGTGGAACGGCCAATATGCCAAGCGCCTCCGCCAATGCCGCGCCGTACGCTACGCCGGCCCTGATGCCGGTGTAGTATCCCGGGCCAGTCCCAGCGGCTATCAGCCGCAGGTCTTTGAGTTTCAGGCCGTTTGCCGAAAGAAGCTCCTGCACTATTTGCGGCAGCTTTTCCGTCTGCCGTCTGCCCAGTTCCAAGTTTTCTTCCGCAATCACGGCGCCGCCGTCAGCCACGCCGACGTTCGTCCATCTGCCCGCGCAGTTTATGCCAAGCGTCAGCATCCGCACTCCCCCATTTCCGCGCCGGCTTTGCTTTCTGAAAGCAGCCGCAGCGCGGCTTTAGATTTTTTTCCTTCGGCTTTTAAAATTATTTCTCTTTTTTCATCAAACCCGGGCATTTTTTGGATATCTATTATTATCATCTCTTCCGCCTCCGGCTCGCGCCAACGTTCCGCCCACTCCACGAGCGCCGTGAAGCCGTCTTCGAGGTACTCCTCTATTCCAAGCGTATCAGCTTCGGAGGACCGTTCCAGCCTGTAGAGGTCGGCGTGCAGCATTGGGAGCGGGCCGTCATACTCGCTCATTATAATGAAACTGGGGCTCTTGACGCGCGAATACCCAAGGGCCGCTCCGAAGCCCTGTGTAAACTTCGTTTTACCGACGCCAAGCGTACCGTTCAAAAGTACGAGCAGCCCAGGAAAGGCAAGAGCGCCTAGTCTGCGCCCAAGTTCGTAGGTTTCTTCTGGGCAGTTTGTGGCAACGCTTAGCGTTTTATCTGAGTGAATATGGAATTTCATCAGCTATCTCCGCCGCAAGCGCGCCGCGCGCGCCGTATTTTTGAAAAAGTCTTTCGCCGGCTGTGCCGTGCGCAAGAGCCGCGGCACATGCCGCCTCCGCCGGGGCCATCCCCGCCGCCATAAAGGCGCCTGCGACGCCGGTCAGTACGTCGCCAGAACCGGGCACGGCAAGCGCGGGAGAGCCGGCGCATACGGCACGCACTAGCCCTTCCGAGGCTATTAGCGTGCGGCGGCCCTTTAAAAGCGCGGCTCCTGCCATAACGGCCAGACGACGTGCGGAGTCAAGGCGCGACGCCTCCACTTCGTCCGGCGTCGTTTGAAGGATGCGCGCGGCCTCTCCGCCGTGGGGCGTAATGAGCGCGTCGCGGTGCGGCGCGAGGTTTTTGCCGCCTTCCGCAAAGAAAAAGAGCATGTCCGCGTCCAACAAAAGCGGCTTTTTCCACTCGTTCCAGAGCCATGAAAATATTTCACCGCACTCCGCGCCGCGTCCACAGCCGGGGCCGGCGGCCGCAGCAGTGCATATTAAGGAGAGTTCTTCAAAGATTTTTATCGCCTCTTGCGCGTTGATTTTTCCATCTGTAGTAGGAAGCGCCACTACTATCGCTTCGGGCAGTTCTGATACTGCAAACGGAGCTATGAAGTCTGGTACGGCTAAGTAAACTATCCCGGCTCCCGCGCGAAGCGCACCGCGTGCGGTAAGCAGCGGCGCTCCTTTATATTTTTCGCTTCCCGAAAAAATCAAAAGCGAACCGCGGCGTGTTTTATGGACGTCCTGCGGCACCTCCGGCAGCATCACGCGCAGGTCCGACGGGAAGTATGCGCGCAGCTCCGGCGACGCAGGCAGCACCTTGTCTTGGGGAACGCCGATATGCGCGGTGATTATCCGTCCGCACATCTGCGCTGCCGGAAAAAGCGCCATGCCGGTCTTTGCCGCAAGAAATGTCACAGTCGCCTCGGCGCGTACGCAGGGCTGATAGAGCTCTCCCGTCGCGGGATCTATGCCCGACGGAATGTCGAGCGCAAGAACGCCCGCGCGCCCTTTCAGCAGCCCGATGAGGCGGGCCGCCTCTTTCCTTGGCGCGCCCCGTGTGCCTGTCCCCAAAAGTCCGTCCACGACGCAGCCGGCGCCGGCGTAAAGTTCGGCTATTTTTGCGTCCTCAAGCCGTTCAGAGTCAAATATTTTTACGGAGGGCATTGCAAACCGGCGCAACAGCCCTAAATTTACCGCCGCGTCGTTTTTATATTTTTCATCGCCGTCAGTCTTGATAACAACGGCCTCTTTGCCGCAAATAGCAAGCAGCCTGGCCGCCGCGAAGGCGTCTCCGCCGTTATTGCCGCAGCCGGCTAGCAGCACGAATTTATCAGAGTCTTTTGCAATTTTCACCGCCTCGCAAACTGCGCCCCTTGCCGCATTCTCCATCAGCAGTATAGACGGGACTCCATATTCTAAAGAGGCTGTGACGTCCGCTTGGCGTATATCTTCAGGTCTGTAAAAATTTTCCATCGCCTATCCCTCCAGAACGACCATAGCAACGGCCATGCCGGCCTCATGCGAGATGCTCAGGTGGACACAGGAGGCGCCAAACTCGGCAAGCCTATTGCTGAAAGATTCGCTGAATTCAAATTTCGGGCCGCGTTCCGTTCTGACGACGGAACAGGAATCAAGCCCCATATTGCCTATGCCCCAGCCGCCGGCCTTGGCAAGCGCCTCTTTTGCCGCAAACGCCGCGGCGTAATGGGAGGCGGAGTCCGCGAATTTTTCCGCATACTCTATTTCAGCGGCAGAAAAGACCTTCTCTTTAAAGCCTTTCTGCGCCGCGGCCTTCTTCATCCTCGTAATATCGCACAGATCGACGCCTATGCCCAAAACCATATCAATCACCAAGCCTCTCGCTGATAGCTTTTATCTGCCACGGTTCAAGGATCCCAAAGCCCTTCGCCACCTCAAACTGCCGCGTTAGCTTCGTTCGCCACTGCGCGCCGTAAATATCCGGCGCTAATTGTACAGTCTTTGAGGCCAGTTTTTCAAAATATCTGTGGTCCGTCGCCCATTTTCCATATTTGCCTTGGTGCAGCCCGCAGATATAGCCCCATACGTTGTTATTATACTTACAGGCGACCGGATAGTCCTCACGTATCTTTCGCGCGTAATCTTTCAAAAATGATTTTATCGTGGGGTACTTACGAAAAGAAGAGACCTTTTTAACGTCACGGCCGTTTACATCCTCTGCGCTCAAATAACGCACGGAGGGCATCCCCAGCATCCGCCACGCGGCGTTGGTCTTGATGCCAGCGCCGTTATAACATTCCGTCCAGAGCCGGCTTCTCCAGTCTCCAGTCTCATGAGCGCAGTGGATGGCGGCGGCAAAGGCGTTGACGCTTTTATATGCTGAGGCTTCTTTATAAAAATCAACAGAAGAAAAGGCACAGGAAGGTGACGTTCGAAAGATAAGGAGCATCGTAATAAAAAATAAATATCTGTGCGCGGGCCAAAAAGTATTTTTAATCATGCAGTTATGATACATGTTTTTTCGTGGAAAATCAAAGCGTCACACGGCGCGCCCATCTGTTAACGAGTCGCATGACGCCGCAGTCCGTTGTCTTATTTTTTTTCGATGAGCCGCTCCATGACGTTATAAAGTTCCTTAGGGTCCACCGGCTTTGTAAGGTGGGTGTCCATTCCGGAGGCGAGCGATTCTTCCCTGTCGTCTTCGTTGTACTTCGCGGTCATAGCAATGATGGGGATCTTCACGGCGTCCTCGCGCGGCAGCGCGCGAATGGCCTCCGCGGTCTCAAGACCGTTCATCACAGGCATACTGATATCCATTAAAATTGCGTCAAAACCGCCTACTCCGCTCTCCGAAAAGAGCTTAAGGCCTTCGCGGCCGTTGCTGGCCCGCACCACAGAGGCTCCAGCGTGTTCCAAGACCTTTATTGTGATTGAGGCGTTGAGCGTGTGATCTTCACACAACAAAACACGTTTACCCTCCAGTGAAATCATTTTTTAACCTCCTGGAATAAATCAAATATCGTAATATCTATGATATTGTTATTTATTATACACTCTTTTCACAAAATGTACGCCTATTGTTCTTAAATATGATATTAATATTCTTTGCAGCAAAGAGTTATCGTGAAAACAAAAAAGAAAGCGACATTTGAGGCTGATCAAAAAGAAATGGTGGGCAGGAAGGGACTCGAACCCTCACGGCGTGAACCAATAGATCCTAAGTCTATCGTGTATACCAATTTCACCACCCGCCCACATTGAATTGAATTTTACACTACACCATTTTTGATGTCAACAACGAGGGCGTCGCAGCGCTTGTGCGAACGGCCAATAAAAAAGACAAGGTCCGCATTTCTGCAAGCCTTGCCTTCACTGGTTTTAAATGGTGGACGATAGAGGAATTGAACCTCTGACCTCTTCCGTGTCAAGGAAGCGTTCTACCTCTGAACTAACCGTCCATTGCCTGACAGGAAGAAATTTTACAGTAGAAGGGCGTTTATGTCAATACCCATGAGCGCCACGAATTTAGGATAATTTTCTTGTATTTTTCTTGATGGAAATTTTTATTATAGATGCCCGCTGTTTTCGGTGACGATATATTTCGGAGGAAATTTTAATAAAATGGATCAAAATTCGCGTTAAGCTCAGTAAAGCGACCTTGTTTTATGAGAAATTTAGTGATACGTTATCTGAGAAATGAGTAATTTTTTATCTTTTTTACCACCTAAAATCATAACCAATATAATATTAAAAACGGAGTGAAGGCCGTGGAAAGTAGTTTAGAAAATATTATGACGTCACAGGATAATGCTGCGTGCGAAGCTGGCCTGCTAAAGACGAGCGAAGAAAAGGCGGTTTATCCAAAAGAAAGGCAAAAGACTTCCGTCCAGGAGCGTCAGCCGCCGAATATGGAGTTTTCCGGAGCCGCGCTTTTTGAATGGGATCTGCCCTCACGTTCTTTTGAATGTTCTTCTTCTTTTTATAAGTATGTAATGAGCATGATAGCGCCGGACGCGCTGCTGCAAGGCGTATGTCCGGTGGAAATGATACATCCTGAGGATATCCAAAAACTTCAAAGATTTTTTGATAAAGCAACTCACGGCGAACCAAAGGCGGAGGCGGCGCTGCGTCTTAGGATGCGGGACGGAAGCTGCAGATGCAGCCGCCTTGTTGGACTTTTTACAAGGGACGAAGCGGGCAGGCTGACCCGCGTAACGGGCGCTATAACTGACGTGGACGACGAAACGGAAAAGGCGATAATGCTCGAGAGCCTGCTTGACGCGCTGCCCGGCGGAATAGCCATAATCAACTCCGGGCCCGACCCTCACATATCCTTTTTTAGTGAAGGCTTTGTAAAACTGGCCGACTGGCCCAGAGACGAACTGGAAGAGTTAAACAAAAACGGAGTGCTGTTTAAAACATTCATGCTTGAAGAGGACTATGAAAGCTTTTTCTTAGAGCTGCAAGAGGCCTCCGCGACCGGGCGGGCTATCAACTGCACCTACCGGTACAGGTATAAGAGCGGCGAAATCGGCTGGATGCATGTAGCCGCTACTAAAATTCGCGAGATAGGCGCAGCTCCAGTCTATTACGCCATTTTTACTAAGCCGACCGAGGAGACGCTGCTTTATAAGACTATGGTCGACGATTCTGTCACAGCAATCATGGTTGCCGAGAAAATAAGCGGCGTAATACTGTTTGTGAACAAAGCGTGGCTTGCCCTTGAAAAACTTCCTGCGGACGAACGGCCCGTGGGTCGAACGCTTGCAAGTCTTGTGCCGAGGGAAGACATTTTTTTATCGCAGGAGGAGCTCGCTTCTCTTTCAGAAGATTCTTTTACAACGTTTCACGCGGCACGCGCCGACGGCACTTTTTTAAATATACATGCGAAGTCGATAATTTGGAACGGCACGCCCTCATACATACTTTACATCTCCGACGAGACGGCCGAACGGACCCATCGTGAACGGCTGCAAAACTTGCTGGACAAAGTTCCAGGCGGAGTCGGCATTTTCGAATTATACAAAGAGACCATTTCATTGAAATACCTCAACGACGGATATTACAGGATACTGAACGCAGAGCGGGGTGCGCGGCGCGGATATGCCGGAACCAATGTGCTTGGCGCAGTCCACCCTGAAGACAGGGGCCTGGTGATAAGACAGGTCATAAACCTAAACGCCGGAGCCGCCACATTTGACACATCGGTGCGCCTAGTAAGCGGCGACGGAGAGTATATATGGATGAGGATCGTAGGAGTTGCAGTCGAGAAAATAGAGGAACGCCTCATTATCTACTGCACCTTCTCCAACATCGACAACCTTATGAGGCTTCAAAACGACCTGCAGTACCACAGGACGCTCTTCAGCGCCGCAATGGAGGCGGCAAATGTTGGCGTATGGGAGCTGGACGGCGACAGGCTGTGCATCGTGCGCAGTGAACTTGCAAAAAGCGGGCGCAGCGTAAATACGATTGTCCGCAACGTTCCGGAATCCCTCATCACGACCGGCTATATACATCCCGACAGCGCGGAATCGGCCAGAAAACTTTACACGGACGTTCAAGCCGGCAAATGCTGCGAAGCCGAACTTCAAATCAGAGAGAGCTTCAGCGAACCGTACAGGTGGAAACAAATGATATGCACTCCGCTCTTTGACGCCGGCGGAAAAATCTTCAAAACCATCGGCACAACGATAGACATCACCGCACAGAAAGAACGTGAGAAAAAATATCAAGACCAGCTCAACCTGAGAAAAGCGCTGGCGCGAAACTCAATAGCGATGGCCGCAATAAATCTTTCACGCGACACGGTTGAAGAGTGTATCTGGCGCAGTTCTGATATAAATTCTTTTAACGGCACGGCCGCCGAACTGATGGAACAAATCTACACCTACATCCCAAAAGGATGCGGGCTTGAGGAATATCGGGCGGCATTTAACAGCCGCTCGATGCGGTGCGCCTACCACCGTGGCGATTTCCACGGGGCGGTGCGCCACCAACTAAAAAATTACAGCGGGTGGATAGAAAGCAGCTACGACCTCGTAAGCAACCCATACACAGGAGAGATCGAAGCCTTCTGCATAGCGCGCGACGTCACAGAAGCCATTCGCGCGGAACAGGTTGTCAACACGCTTGTAAACACCGACTATGACGTCATCTATACGCTGGACGCGGAAACTGGACGTTCCGTCACCTTCATGCGCAATGAACGCAGCGAGGTCCTTGGATGCTGTGCGGAGTGCACGGACAACGTCGTCGACTACCTTGAAAAATACTGCGTAGAGCAAGATAAACAGAGGATCATCAACGAAAACCGGATGGAATACATAAAAGAACGCCTCGCAGAACTTGATATACACATCAGCGTCTTTTCAATCATAGAAAAGGGCATGGTCTGCCATAAGCGCGCCATGTACTGCTACCTGGACGGCGACAGCGACACTATACTGTGCGCGGTGCAGGACTACACGGAATCACACCAACAGGAAGAACGCCAAAAACGCCGACTTGAGGCGGCTCTTTCCGAGGCAAAGCGCGCTGACGCGGCAAAGACGGAATTTCTGTCAAACATGAGCCATGAGATACGCACTCCGATAAACGCGATAATCGGGCTCACGACGCTTGCGGACAGCGATCTTTTCAGCGACGCAAACACAGTCCGCTCATATCTGAAACAGATAGGGCAATCAAGCGCATACCTGCTTGGAATAATAAACGACATACTCGACATGAGCAGGATTGAACGCGATAAATTTGAACTGAAATACGAATGGGCTGCGCCGCAGGAGATATATGATTCGTGCGTTGAGATGATAGCGCCGCAGATGAAAGAAAAAGGGATAATATTCACCTATCCATCCACGCTTGAACTGCCCAAAGAAGTTGAGGTCTACGCAGACGTGCTCCGTTCCAAACAAATGCTGATGAACCTGCTCAACAACGCGCTGAAATTTACCAAGCCGGGCGGCACAATAACACTGGACGTTCGGCACACGAACGTCGGCGAGAGTAACGGCATCGACTATATAACCGTCACAGATACGGGCTGCGGCATGTCCGAAGATTTTTTAAAACGAATCTTTGAACCGTTCGCGCAGGAGAGAAACAACCTCACCGGATACGTGCAGGGTACAGGACTCGGCCTTGCGCTTTCACAGAAAATAGCGGCCGCCATGGGCGGCGCCATATCGGTGGACAGCAAACTTGGAAAGGGCTCCTCGTTTACAATAACCTACCCGTACAGATACCGGACGGGCAAGAGTTGCTCCGCGCGCACAGCAGCCGAGGTATATGACGAAGAGGCGCTCAAGGGCGCATACGTGCTGCTTGTGGAGGATCACCCGCTCAATGCGGCGATTGCCTCAAAACTGCTTGAAAGAAAGGGCGTCCGCATAGACCGCGCTGAAAACGGGCGCGACGCTCTGGAAAAATTCGCCTCCTCCGTGCCAGGAAGCTACGACGCGGTGCTGATGGACATACGGATGCCCGTAATGGGCGGCATCGACGCTGCGCGCGCACTGCGGAAACAGAGCAGGTCCGACGCGGCCCAGATACCGGTCATTGCAATGACGGCGAACGCCTTTGAAGAGGACGTGCGGTGTACAAGGGCGGCCGGAATGAACGCACACCTCTCCAAACCCATAGAGCCGGATAAACTTTATTCCACGCTTTCTAAATACATCATAGAATACAGGGGCCGGCAAAAAAGCAAGTAACCTACGCGTCACACGTTTTCCTGACAGCGAAGAGGATGAAAATTTTTATGATCTTTCATCCTCTTTGCTGTCCTCTGGCGTGTCATTCGTCCTGTGCGTCCTGCGGTGAAATATTTTTTTAAACTGGCCAAAGGTGTAACGGTTTATTTTTTCACGGAACATTATTATGCGCGCTTCGGAACAAATCAGCGTCACATAGGCGATAACGGCGGCGATGCCGGTAAGCTCATACAGGCCCAGCCCAGCGCCAATTCCGAGCACAGCCATAAGATAGATCTCAGCCGCTGTCGTGATGCCCTTGATGTCTCCGTGCGGGCTCTTGTAGATGATGCCAGCGCCGATAAAGCCGATGCCTGTCAGCATTCCAACCATAAGGCGCGCCGGGTCCGTCCTCACGCTCATATTCGGCGGATAGGCGGACGATACCTCCACAAAACCGTACGCTGAAATGAGCGCTATGCTGCAAGCCGCTACCGAGACCAAAATATGAGTGCGCGCGCCGATAGGTTTATTGCGGTGCATTCTTTCCGTTCCAAAGACGGCGCCGATCAGCGCTGAAAAAAGCATCCTGCACAGCAGTTCGCTCGCGTTTATATACAGCATGATCCCTCCATAATGAAAAAAACAGAAGCGAGCCCGAAGGGCCGCGCCTCTGCCTTTTTATCTGAATACGGGTATTAGTCTGAAAGGTCTACAAGGCGTGCTTTTACGCCTTCAAGAGCATTCAGCTTTTCCTCCAGCTCCTTTGACTCCGCGGAGCAGCCGCAAAGCTGCAGCACAAGAAGTCCCGCCGGTGAGCAGGTGCCTGGCACAGACTGGTCATGAAGACCGAGCCTCGTGAGAATAGAACATCCATACTGCGTGAGCACCTTCTGCACCTCAACCGCGCACTTATCCCTGTCAAAAATCCTAACTGCCATGATCTGATAACAGTTCATATAAAACACACCTCGCTTAATAATATAATATTAATAGACAAGTCGTTACACTAATAGTCTATCATACTTAGTTTAAACATACAATTTTCACGCGTTCTCGCCGTCTGCGGCGCTTGTATTCTACTCATTATTTTTAATTACTTATAGTACGTATTAAAGTTTTTTCATTTAATTGTTGACAGGAGGCGAAAATCAGGTATAATTATTCCCGTTCGGCCCACGATGGGGTATGGTGCAACGGCAGCACGCCTGACTCTGGATCAGGTAATCGAGGTTCAAATCCTTGTACCCCAGCCAAAATCACAGCAATGTGGTCCCTTCGTCTAGGGGCCTAGGACGTCGGGTTCTCAGCCCGTTAACAGGAGTTCGAATCTCCTAGGGACTGCCAAATATACTCCGCACCCTCGCAAGAGGCAATACGGACGATAGCAAGGCGAAAGAGGAGTGCGCATAGCACTCCTCTTGTCTGTAGGATGGCAAAAAATTTTTTGAGAACACCCTCCGCGTTTCACCTCTGGTTGTCACCTGTCGCGTAAATGGAATATTCTGAATTATGTGATATAATTTATTTAAGGATACATATTTTATTTAAATGGCACTATCGTTAAGGGGGTGTCCCAGATGGTGATGCATGTCACAACAGAATATGTGAACGTACCGGGAGGTTTTGTCTCTCTTACAAAGCTCGGTGAAGATAACACGCAAAGAATACCGGCGCTCTATATCCACGGTGGCCCGGGCGGAAATTTTTATTCGTTTAAGCCAATGGCTGAGATGCTGGCGGAGCATCATACGATGTACATGTACAATCAGCTTGGAAGCGACGAGGCAAACCACACAGGCGAAGAATCTCTCTGGACGCCTGATCGGTATATCGAGACGCTTGAAGCTGTCGTAGGGGGCATAGGCGCGCAAAAACTTCACCTCATAGGGCATTCATGGGGAGCCTACCTCGCGGCGGAATATCTTTTGCGCACGCAAAATACGGCCATAGCCTCTATCACAATGGTGAGTCCTCTGTTGAGCACGGAATTATGGATACGCGACGCAAAGCTGCGTCTTTCCGAGTTAGGAAACAACTACTTGGCCTCTGTAGAGCTTTGCGAGAGCCAGGTGCATTTCGACAATCTGCTCTATCAAAAAATAATCGGCGAATACAACAGGAATTTCCACTTCCGCAGGGAACACCTTTCAAGCTACAGTCAGCCGGGCGCATTTGAACCTAAGACGGACTCCGGCATGAAGGTATTCAGATATATGTGGGGGCCGAGTGAATTTACCTGCACCGGCATATTAAAAGATATAGACCTCACAGCGCGCCTGCATGAGATAAAGATACCGGTGATGTTCGTCTGCGGCGAGTTCGACCAGGTGAGGCAGACGACATGCGAGTATTTCCGCTCGCTGATACCTGGCTCAAGGATGGCGATAATCCCAGACGCCTCTCAGACCTCGTATCTTGAACAGCCGAAAATTTTTTACTGGACGCTGCGCAACTTCTACGAGCGTTTCTGAGTAAATGATGATAATAACGCATGATGAGGCCGACTTGAAGTTATCGTGCGGCCTCACCATGCGTTTGCAACGGCTGTATTTAAATCGCTATTTGTCCTTGGAATAAAAGGTCTTTTCCATCGGCAGCTTTCTTCTAAAGAGGCCGTCTTTTGCGTAGTAGGCGCCGGCCGCCGCCGGGGCGCTTGGGATGGCGCTTATTTCACCTATTCCCTTTGCTCCGTAGGCCGCGTCAAGCAGCTCCTTTTTTTCGACGTATATGGCGTGTATCTCCGGTATCTGGTCGGCCCTAAGCAGGCCCAGCGTGCCAAACTTATTCTGCGGCACGCAGTCCTTCAAATCAAACCTTTCAGTAAGCGCGTAGCCAAGCCCCATTAGGACGCCTCCCTCTATCTGCCCCTGTATCGCGGTGGGGTTGACGACTTTGCCGGAGTCGTGCGCGGCGTAGACCTCTTTGACGCGGCCTTCGTCGTCGAGTATGACGACGTGCGTTGCAAATCCGTAGGCTATGTGGCTCTTTGGGTTTGGCTTCTGCGAACCGAGCGGGTCGGTCGGCTCAAAGTATTCGGCGTAAAATTCTCTGCCTTCAAGTGCGGTAACGTCACCGTCCGCTTCGCGCATTGCCGAAGCAAGCTGTGCTGCTGCCATGCGCACCGCCTCACCAGTTATCAGCGTCTGGCGTGAGCCGGAGGTGGTGCCGGAATCCGGCGCAAGCTCTGAGCTGCTGCCCATATTTTTTATCTTCGTACGGCACAGCCCTGCGGCTTCAGAGACCATCTGTACAAAGACCGTGGCGCAGCCCTGCCCTATCTCGGAGGCTGCGGCATATATTTCGACCACGCCGTCCCGCACGACGAGCTTGGCGCGCCCTTTGTCCGGCAGCCCTACGCCAACGCCGGCGTTTTTCATTGCACAGGCGATGCCGGCGCGCCCCGCGTTTTTCTCGTAGACTTCACGCACGGCTTCAAGCGTCTCTTTCATCGCGGTGGAACGGTCGGCTATCTGTCCATTGGGCAGTATGCGCCCAGGCTCTATCGCGTTGCGCCACCGTATTTCCCACGGAGACAGGCCGGCCTTTTCAGCAAGTAGATTGATGGTCGATTCCAGCGCAAATTCGCTCTGGCAGACGCCGAAGCCTCGAAAGGCGCCGGCGGGCGGGTTGTTTGTGTAGTACCCATAGCCGCGTATGTCTGTGTTCTGGTAGCAGTAGGGCCCAACGGAGTGAGTGCAGGCTCGTTCTAGCACCGGTCCGCAGAGCGAGGCGTAGGCCCCTGTGTCAAAATATATCTCACAGTCTAGCCCGGTAAAGAGGCCGTTTTCGTCACAGCCGAGCGTGAACGTCCCTTCCATCGCGTGCCGCTTCGGGTGAAAGGCTATTGACTCGTTTCTTGACAGCTTCACCTTGACGGGCCGTCCGGTCTTCAGCGCGGCGAGTACTGCTATGTGCTGCACGGATACATCCTCCTTGCCTCCGAAGCCGCCGCCGACAAGCTTGTTTTCCACAACGATGCGCTCAGGCTCCCAGCCAAGCATTATGGCTATCTCTTTGCGCGTGTCGTATACCCCCTGGTCGGAGGTGTAGACCTTGACTCCGTCTTTATACGGAAAGGCTATCGCGCATTCCGGCTCCAAAAAGGCATGTTCCGTGAACGGCGTGCTGTAGCTCTCCGTCACAACATATTTTGACCCGGCGAGTGCGTTCTTTGCGTCGCCGCGCATGACGTGGCGAGACTGGCAGAGGTTGCCCTTTTCGTGAACGAGCGGCGCGCCTTCGGCCATCGCCTCACTCACGCACCGCACCGGCTCAAGCGGTTCATAGTCTATCTTTATGAGTTTTTTTGCCTCGGCGAGCACCGCTTCGTTTTCCGCGACAACAAGGCAGAGGGCGTCGCCGACGCACCTCGTCACGGAACCTTCGGCTATCATCACATCCCAGTCCTGCTGGATGTGTCCTACCTTATTGTGCGGGACATCCTCCGCCGTAAGCACGGCAAGCACTCCGGGCAGCGCACGCGCGGAGGCCGCGTCGATCTTGATGACGCGGGCGCGCGGGTACTGTGAACGGACCGCTGAGGCATGAGCCATGCCCTCCATCTCCACGTCGTCCACATATTCTCCATAGCCCAGGACTTTTTCGCGCACGTCTATGCGAAAGGCGCGCGCTCCTACGCCGAAAGCGCCGCCTTCTTCAAGCGCGCTTTCTATCCGTCTTTCGCCGCGCAGTATCGCCGCGGCAAGCTGTATGCCTTCTATTATTTTTTTATATCCGGTGCAGCGGCAGACGTTTCCGCGTATCGCCTTTTTTATCTCTTCTTCTGGCGGGTCTGGATTGACGTCTATCAGCGCCTTTCCGGCCATCACCATTCCCGGGGTGCAGAAGCCGCACTGCACGGAGCCCATCGCGCCGAAGGCGTAGACGAAGGCCTCTTTTTCGCCGCCGGTCAGTCCTTCTGTCGTCACGATAGTTTTACCGGCGGCCCTTTTTGTAGAGAGTACGCAGGAGCGCACCGCCTTTCCGTCTATTATTACCGTGCAGGTGCCGCACGCGCCCTCGCTGCATCCGTCCTTTACGGAATGCAGTTTAAGGTCTTCGCGCAGATAACGCAGAAGCGGCTTGTCTTGGGCAGTTTCTTGGGCCTCTCCATTTACGGTGAATTGATATAACTCTCCCATTTATATCCTCTCCCTCAATCGACCGCGGCGGCAGTCATTATTTAAAGCGTCTTGTTCTGGTGTTTGTTTATCATTCCGGTGATTATGAGCTGCATTTGCGCCGCCGTTATCAGCCCTGTTATATCAGATGGAATTTCTTTCGCAAGCTCCGCAAGCGCGCCTTTATAGATCTTTCCGTTCAGGCGCACGGCGTAGCAGCCAAAGCCAAGCGGCAGCCAGCCAGAATTTGAGCTGTCGCAAAAACTCTTTTCGTCCGCAAAGAAGGTAAATTTATCTTTATAAGGCGCGCTGCTCCACGGGCAGAAGCTCTCACAGTTGCCGCATTCATTGCACAGCGGGTCCAGATGGATCACCTGCGGCGCGCCCTTTGCGTCGGTCACTACGGCGTTTGCGCGGTTCGGGCAGACGTCTGCGCAGTTCTCGCATACTGTGGAACATTCAAGACAGCGCTGAGGTTCAAACCGCGCGTCGCCCGCTTGGGCAAGCATACCTTTGCGGACGCGGGCCTCTGACTCACAGCAGCCCTCAGTCAGAGGCGCGCCGTATGGCGTAAGGCCCTCCGCGCGCGCTATTGCGTCAGCTGCGGTCCTTGCGTCGGCTATCGCCTCTACGACGCTTGCCGGGCCGCGCCTTGCGTCACCGGCCACGTAGACGTTTTCTATGTTTACGTCAAGATCTTTGCCGCATATCGCGCGGCCTTTGCCGTCAACCTCTATGCCGTTGTCGGTGAAAAGCTCGCTTTCAACATCTTCTCCGACGGCGGCTATTACCATGTCGGCTGGTATCTCAACAAGCTCATCCGTCTCTATCGGGGAACGGCGTCCGCTTTCGTCCGGCTCGCCAAGTTTGACCTTCGCACATAATAGCACGCCGTCGCGGAAGCTGCGCGGGGACAAAAGCTCGCGGAATATGACTCCGTCCTTTACCGCCAGTTCAAGTTCTTCTAGCTCCGCCGGCATGTAGGCCTTCGTCCTGCGATAGATGAGCGCCACCTTCTGGACTCCGGGGATGCGCTTTCCCCGACCTCGCCGCATTCGCCGTTTTTATATTTTTCAAGGAAATCAAAAACGTCCGTCGTTTCGCCCTCTTTTAGTTTGAGCTTTCCGTGCTTCCATGCCCCGTTTGCCATTATCACGTATTTGAAGCCGGCCTTTTTCAGCTCGTCGACGCTGTAGCGTGGAGCGTTTGCCACAAACTCCGCGCCAAACGCGGAGGCTATTTTTACGTCGTTTTCGATGGCGTCGCCCGCTATCCTGAAATCGGGTATTATCCTCTTCACCACGCCGCCAAAATCGGAGCTTTTTTCAAAGACAGTTGCCTTTATGCCGTTGCGCCCCAGGAAATAGGCCGCCGCCATTCCAGCGGGGCCGCCGCCGATTATCGCGGCTTTAGCATCACTGTGGACTGCGGGACGCGGGAGCGCAAGCAGAGCGCCTTCAAGGCCGTTTTCCGCGCAAAGCAGCTTTACCGCGCGTATCTCGACCGGCTCTTCGTAGAAATTTCTCGTGCATTTGCTCATGCAGCGGTGATTGCAGATAGTCCCGGTTATGAAGGGCAGAGGGTTTTTGTCGAGGATTACGGAGAGCGCGTCGGTGAATCTGCCGTCGCCGGCAAGACGCAGATACTCTGGCACGTCCTGATTTATCGGACACCCCTCCTCGCACGGCGCTATAAAGCAGTCTGTGAGCGGCACGCTTTTTTCTATTTTTCTTGACGGGGCAGGCTTTGCCGGTTTTCTATATTTTTTGTCAAGCGACGCCTCCGCCGCCAGTTTTTTTAATTTTTCATTATCCACCCCGGTAAAGGAAAGACCACTGCTCAAAAGATGGCTTTCAGCAAGCTGCGTCAGCCTTTGATAGCCTCCCGGCTTAAGCAGCGTCGTAGCGAGCGTCACGGGCCAAATCCCGGCGAAGCAGAGCGCGGCTATGTTCTCCGCGTCGGCGCCGCCAGACCATGAGATGCGCAGTCTGCCGTCAAAGGCGGTTGAAAGTCTTCGCGCCGCCTCAAGCGTCAGGGGGAAGAGCGCGCGGCCCGACATGTACATTTCATCTCCGGCGAGGAGGTCATTAGGATTATCCACCGGGAAGGTGTTCGTCAGCTTCACTCCAAAGGCGACTCCCGCCTCTTCCGCAAGCGGCATGAGCCGTTCTATCATCGCCACGGCGTCTTTGAACTGCATATCCTCGCGGAAATGCCTGTCGTCGAACTGAATGTAGGAGAAGCCTAGCTCGTCCAGCTTCATCCGCGCAAATTCATAGCCAAGCAGAGTCGGGTTGCATTTTATGAAGGTGTTCAGTTTCTTTTCTGTGATGAGGTAGGAGGCTATGCGCTCTATCTCGTGAGGCGGACAGCCGTGCAGCGTGGAGAGCGTTATTGAATCGCATACGCGGCGCGAAATAGCCTTTATATATTCGGCGTCTACATTTGCGAAGCCGTCTACGTTTGCAAGCGCCCACGACTCGCATTCTCTCCAGACGGCAGTTTTTCCAGCGTCTTTCAGCCCTTCAATGAAGCCGTCTATTTTAGGCGACGTTATGCCCTCAAAATCATAGCCTACGCTCATGTTGAAGGCAAAACCGCCGGCGCCGCCAAGGCCGTATTCCTTCGCCAGCAGCTTTATCGCATACCATGCCTTGATGTATTCCTCCATCGCCTGAGGGACGGTAAGCTCTGTGGACCACTCCACGTTGTAACATTCGTCGCGTGCGTCTATGCAGGGCTTCGCGACGGGAAGGTCTTCCCCGTCCAGCGTCTGCACAGTCTTTAATTCAAAAAAGCGCGCCCCGGCGAAATAGGCGCAGACGATGTTCTGCGCAAGCTGCGTATGCGGCCCGGCGGCGGGGCCAAAGGGCGTTTCAAGCTCGCCTCCCATAAACGGCAGAGCCGAGCCCTCCCGCGCGCAAAAGGCTCTGTGCACGCCGAAAACACCGCGGCCGCCCTTCATATCATCCAGTATTTGGCGCATCATCAGATCAAACGGTATTGGAGTCATTCTGTCACTCATCTTGACATCTTCCTTTCGAAAATATTTTTTCGAATTATTTTTTTCATGATATTATTGTGCGCATTCGCTTTTTTGTTTAATTATATTTTGACAGTTGGTTTATACAACCTTGATTCTACCATATTGATTTTGAAAATCAACTGTTTCGCAAAAATTTTTTTAATGTATTCTAAAAAGTTTTTATAAAATCTATTGACTAACAAGATTTATGTGTTATATTCAATAAAAATCAAGCACTAAACTAATGGATAACGGCAGAATATGCGAGAGGATAATGATTACATGCAGAACACACTAACGCTGGATTTTCTTCAACGGCTTGCAAAGGGGCTGGCGGCGCAGTTCGGAGAGGACTGCGAGGTGGTCATCCATGATCTTGACTCTGAAAATAAATGCAGCACGATAGCCGCAATAGAAAACGGCCACGTCACGCACCGCGAAATAGGAGGAGGCCCTTCCCGCGTGGTGCTGGACGCCTTAAACAGCGCGCCTGAGGCGCTGCGCGACAATTACGACTACCTGACGAAAAGCTCCGACGGACGGCTTATAAAATCCTCCACTATCTATATAAGAGACGACGATGGACGCCCGACTGGAATATTCAGCATCAACTACGACGTGACGAAGCTTGCGATGGCGGAAGCCACTATCAAAGGACTTCTGAACATCACGCCGCCGCAGCAGGAGCCGGAGCGCATCCCGCAGAACGTCGGCGAGCTGCTTGATGAACTTATCGACGGCGCCGTGGCAAGCGTCGGAAAACCCGTTCCAATGATGAAAAAAGAGGACAAGATAAAGGCCGTCCAGTACCTCAAAAAAAACGGCGCCTTTCAGATATTGAAATCGGGCGACCGGATCTGCAAAATTTTTAAAATTTCAAAGTTTACGCTATACAACTACATCGACATATCAGATTCAAACAACTAATATTCGGAGGTGCAGGTATGGAATCCATCAAATACGCGGCAAACAATATGCGAAAATCTGAGGACAACGGGCTTGAGATAATGGCGCCAGGCAACGTGAAGGCGGCGCGCGCCTTTCACGAGAGCTTCCCGCAGTATTCAGTGACGCCGCTTGCCAAGCTTGAGAAACTCGCGGCCTTTTACGGCGTCAAAAATTTATTCGTCAAAGACGAATCTTATCGTTTCGGGCTGAACGCCTTCAAGGTGCTTGGCGGCTCCTTCGCCATAGCGCGTTACATCTCACAGCTTACAGGACGCCCCATTGAGGAGCTCTCCTATCAAAAACTTACCTCGCCCGAGCTAAAAAAAGAGGCGGGAGAGCTTACCTTTTTCTCAGCGACAGACGGCAACCACGGGCGCGGCGTAGCGTGGGCGGCAAACAAGCTGGGACAGAAGTCCGTCATCATGATGCCGAAAGGCTCGCAGAAGGCGCGTTTTGACAACATCCAAAAAGAGGGTGCGCTCACCACGATAGAAGAGCTCAACTACGACGACTGCGTGAGAAAGGCGGCAGAGGCCGCGTCAAAGACGCCCGGCGGAGTTGTCGTCCAGGACACTGCGTGGGACGGCTACGAAGAGATACCGGCGTGGATAATGCAGGGCTACGGCACGATGGCGATGGAGGCGGACGAACAGTTCACAAAAGCGACGGGCGCCGCGCCCACGCATGTGTTCATCCAGGCGGGCGTAGGGTCGCTCGCAGGCGCGGTCGCGGGATATTTTGCCAACATCTATCCGAAGAATACGCCGACTTTTGTCGTCGTAGAATCAAACAAGGCGGACTGCCTTTACAGATCGGCCGCCGCTGGCGACGGCTCAATACGCATCGTAGACGGCGACATGCAGACGATAATGGCGGGACTTGCCTGCGGCGAGCCGAACACCATATCGTGGAAAATCTTAAAAGACCAGGCGGCCGCCTTTGTTTCGCTGCCGGACTGGGCTGCGGCAGACGGTATGCGAGTGCTGGGCGCGCCGTTGGCAAATGACACCCGCGTCATATCTGGCGAATCTGGCGCGGCTCCGGCAGGCTTACTTCACGCGCTGATGACGGACGACGCGATGGAGGCGCTTCGCAGGGAACTTGCGATAGGCAGTGATTCAAGCATACTGCTCTTCTCCACAGAGGGCGACACCGACCCTGAGAATTACAGGCGCGTCGTATGGGACGGCGCCTACTCCAAAAATCAATAAGCACAACAACTACCTATATCATTATAGAAGGAGATTTTAACGATGGATTTCAACGCAATAAAAAAGGCGGCTGAGAGTTACAGGGGCGACATGACAAAGTTTCTGCGCGATCTTGTGGCGATACCGGGCGAAAGCTGCGGCGAAGAGTTTGTAATAAAGCGCATCGCGCAGGAGATGGAAAAGGTCGGCTTTGACAAAGTTGAGATAGACCCTATGGGCAACGTGCTCGGCTATATGGGAAACGGAGAAAAGTTGATAGGCTTTGACGCCCACATCGACACGGTCGGCCTTGGCGAGCTTTCAAACTGGAAGTTCGACCCGTACGAGGGCTATGAGAACGAGACTGAAATCGGCGGACGCGGCACGAGCGACCA
This sequence comes from Cloacibacillus sp., assembly GCA_036655895.1. Classification (NCBI taxonomy): domain Bacteria; kingdom Thermotogati; phylum Synergistota; class Synergistia; order Synergistales; family Synergistaceae; genus Cloacibacillus; species Cloacibacillus sp. The sequence continues at coordinate 208,740 of JAVVPF010000001.1, forward strand.
GCTCGGCGGCATAGTGTCAAGCGTCTATGGCGCGAAAATAATGAAGGAGCTGGGGCTGCTCTCCGATAAATACAAGGTGCTGGTGACGGGCACCGTCCAGGAAGAGGACTGCGACGGCCTCTGCTGGCAGTACATCATAAACGAGGACAAAGTGAGGCCGGAGTTCGTAGTCATAACGGAACCTACGGACGGCAACATCTACCGCGGTCAGCGCGGACGCATGGAGATACGCGTCGAGGTAAAGGGCGTCTCCTGCCACGGCTCCGCCCCTGAACGCGGGGACAACGCCATATACAAGATGGCTGAGATAATAAACGAGGTGAAGGCGCTCAACTGCCGCCTGCACACAGACCCGTTCCTCGGCAAAGGCACGCTTGCGGTGTCAGAAATTTTCTACAATTCGCCGTCACGCTGCGCTGTGGCGGACATGTGCGCCATTTCTATAGACAGACGACTGACGGACGGTGAGACATGGGAGCTGGCGCTGGATGAGATCCGCGCGCTCGCCTCGGTACAGAAATACAACGCAGAGGTAACTATGTACAAATATTCGCGCCCAAGCTGGCGCGGCCTCTCCTACCCCACGGAATGCTTCTTCCCCACATGGGTATTGCCGGAGGAACATGAAGCGACGCAGGCTGTGGCCGAATCTTTCCGCGGCATGTACGGCGACCCGTTTGTAGACAAGTGGACCTTTTCCACAAACGGCGTCTCAATAATGGGACGCTTCGGCATACCGTGCATCGGCTTTGGCCCCGGCAAAGAGGCTCAGGCCCACGCGCCGAACGAAATAACATGGAAAGACGACCTCGTAAAATGCGCCGCAGTCTACGCCGCGGTGCCGGCGCTCTACTGCAAATAACCTAATACCACTTCGGGAGGATAAAATATCATGTCACTTATGAAAAACTATATAAGCAAACTTAACGGCCTTGACTTTGCGGATATGTACAATAACGACTTCTTTCTCACATGGGAGAAGTGCCGTTCCGAGATCGACGCGGTCTTCACCGTAGCCGACGCGCTGAGGACGCTGCGCTCAAACAACATCTCGCCGCGCATATTCGACAGCGGCCTTGCGATTTCTCTCTTCCGCGACAACTCGACGCGCACGCGTTTTTCCTTCGCCTCCGCCGCAAACCTGCTCGGCCTCGAAGTGCAGGACCTGGACGAGGGCAAGTCGCAGGTGGCCCACGGAGAGACCGTCCGTGAGACGGCGAACATGATATCGTTCATGGCGGACGTCATAGGCATCCGCGACGACATGTACATCGGCAAAGGCAACAGCTACATGCACAAGATTGTCGACTCCGTAAAAGAGGGCTACAAGGACGGCATACTCGAGCAGCGCCCGACGCTCGTAAACCTCCAGTGCGACATAGACCACCCCACTCAGACGATGGCCGACACTCTGCACGTCATCCACGAACTTGGCGGCATTGAAAATCTAAAGGGCAAAAAAGTGGCCATGACATGGGCCTACTCCCCCTCCTACGGCAAACCGCTCTCCGTCCCGCAGGGCGTCATCGGGCTTATGACACGTTTTGGCATGGACGTCGTGCTGGCCCATCCCGAGGGCTACGAGGTAATGGACGAGGTCGAAGAGGTGGCGAAGATAAACGCGGCGGCCTCCGGCGGCTCCTTCCGCAAGACAAACTGCATGGAAGAGGCCTTCCAGGGCGCGGACATCGTTTACCCGAAGAGCTGGGCGCCCTTTACGGCGATGGAAAAACGCACCGACCTTTACGGCGCGGGCGATTTCGCAGGCATCGACAAGCTGGAAAAAGAGCTGCTCGCCCACAACGCGCAGTTCAAAAACTGGGAATGCACGGAAGAGATGATGAAGAGCACCAAAGATGGGCGCGCGCTCTATCTGCACTGCCTGCCGGCCGACATCACAGGCGTCAGCTGCGCGCAGGGCGAAGTCGCCGCAAGCGTCTTTGACCGCTATCGCGTGCCTCTTTACAAACAGGCCAGCTTCAAGCCTTACATCATAGCGGCGATGATCTTCCTTGGCAAAATGAAAGACCCGCAGGCCGCTCTTGCGTCGCTTGAAAAGAAAAATAACGCGCGCCTTATGCAGTAGCTTCCCCAAAAAAAACGGCGCCCTTCGGCAAATATAAGAATATACCGGCGCGGCGGCCCAATCAAGGAGATGTATAAAAATGCCAGAAACAGGCAATTCGAGCATTTTATTTGAACTTGACGGCGGTATGCCGCCGCTGCCGGAGGCGCTGCCACTTGCGATGCAGCACGTAGTCGCGATGGTCGTAGGCTGCATCACGCCGGCCATACTGATCAGCGCGGTCACCAAGCAATCGCCGGAAAATTCCGTAATTCTCATCCAGGCGTCGCTGGTGCTGGCGGCCGCGGCCTCCGCGGTGCAGGCCTATCCGCTCTTTGGACGTCTTGGCGCACGGCTGCCGCTCATCATGGGTGCAAGCTTCGCCTACGTGCCCGTGCTCATGGCGATAGGCGGACAGTTCGGCCTTGCCGCCATCTTCGGGGCACAGATAGCGGGAGGCCTCACTGCGGTCTTGGTAGGACTTTTCATAAAGCGTCTGCGCCCGCTCTTTCCTCCGATAGTCACCGGTACCGTCGTATTTACCATAGGGCTTTCGCTATACCCGGTGGCAATTCGTTACATGGGAGGAGGCGCAGGCTGCGCCGACTTCGGCTCCGCGCGGAACTGGGGAGTTGCTCTTTTTACGCTCGGCGCTACGCTATTTTTCAGCCATTTTGTGAAGGGCTTCATGAAGCTCGCCTCCGTGCTGCTTGGGCTGCTCGCGGGCTACCTGCTCTCCTGCGCGCTAGGCATGGTCGGTTTTGCGCAGGTGACGGCGGCCGGCTGGGTGCAGCTTCCAAAGCCCTTTTATTTCCCGATTGAGTTCCAACTGACCGCCGTACTTTCGATGGTCATAATGTTCATAGTGAACTCCATCCAGGCAATCGGCGACATCTCGGCTACCACAGTAGGCGCGATGGACAGAGAACCGACAGACCGCGAACTTTCCGGCGGAATCATAAGCAGCGGGCTTTCAAGCGCGCTCGGCGCCTTCATCGGAGGCCTGCCGCTTGCCACCTACAGCCAGAACGTCGGCATCTTCGCCACAACAAAAGTCGTCAACAGACACATCGTGGCCGTTACCGCGCTCATCCTGCTGGTGGCGGGGCTTCTTCCGAAGTTCGCGGCGCTGCTCACCACGATACCGCCCGCCGTCATAGGCGGAGCCACACTTTCAGTCTTCGCCGCGATAACTATGACCGGAATGAAGCTCATCCTCTCCGCCGGGCTCTCCGCCAGAAACAGCGCGGTGGCTGGTATAGCCGTGGCACTTGGGGTAGGCGTCTCGCAGGTGGCTAACGTCCTGGCCGGCCCCGGCATCCCACCATACGTGCATCAGATATTCGGCACCTCGTCAGTTATCATCGCAACGCTCGTAGCCGTAATATTGAACATAGCGATCCCGCGTGACAAAGCTGCACGCGGCGGCCTGTAAAGCAGCGCAAGCGTCGTGCAAAAGTGCGCAATCCTCGCGAAGCCGGTTACGCCGTTTGCCAGATAGGAATAGGCACTAAATGAATAAAATATAAAAATACAAATGGCCGGAAGAGATGCCTTTCAGCCCTTTCATAAACGACCGGCCACGACTGAAGCCGGTCGTTATATTTATCGCGCGCCGCTCTTCGCTCTGTTTTTTGACATACTCTGGCATATACGATATAATGACCAGCGTCACTTGGAACCACAGAGTTTCCGGTGATGTGCCTTTTACGGGCACTCCAGTCCCATGCGGCGTAAGCCCGTGAACCTCGTCAGGTCCGGAAGGAAGCAGCGATAAGCGGAATCTTGCGGGTGCCATGGGAGCGCTGGGGTTCCCGTAAAGGGCATTTTTTATTTCACTTTTTGGAGGGCGACAAAATGTCAGACAAGAGGCCAAATGGTTTTCTGCCGTTCAAAGTGACGCCGATAAGCGGCGACAGGCTGCTCTTGTCGCCCGCCTACATTTTCCCCGTAAATATAATGGAACGCGGCCTTTTCATGGGCGTGAAGCTTGAACAAAAAAGCGTCATTGCGGACGCCTCAAACGGCAGGATCACGCTCTGCCGCGGAGACATCCACCCTATTGTCTACACGCCCGACGAGAGCCTCTCCGTCACAGAGCTTCCAGTAAAGATAACGGAACGGTGCGCCTTCGCAATGGCGGAAATGATGGCCGTACCTGACGAAGCAAGAGGCTGGAAACGCAGTTTTCACGCCTCCAGCCTCTTGTTCAAACATGACGAGTTCAAGTTTCTCTGGCATTTGTATATAGCGCGCAAAAGCGAGCTGATAGACTCCTTCACTGGCGAAAGCAGCGGCGCCGCCGGCGTTATAGATATACTACTTGGGAAGTCTGATGACGAAGGCGGCTCCTCCCAGCTCTGAAACACCCAGCGTGAGCGTTCCATGGCTGCGCTCTATTATCCTGCGCGATATCGACAGCCCCAGCCCGTAACCTCCGCTCTTTTTACCGCCACGCGCCCTGTGCGCGTCGCCGCGGTGGAACCGCTCAAAAATCATCCGTCTGTCGGCCTCAGGCACTCCCGGGCCGTTGTCATCGACGGTTATTTTGATGTGGGCGCCGTCCTCCTCTATTGTTATCTTAACTTCGCCTCTTTGACTTTCTGTAAACTGGGTATATTTCCTGGCGTTGTCTATAATATTGAGGAAGGCTCTGCGCAGCTCGCTTAAACTGCCCGATATTTCAGCGTCCGGCGACTTTTGCACGATTGTCATCACAACTTCTTTGTCTGACGGAAGCACGGAAAGGTCGTCGATTATCTCCTCCGCCATCTCCGCCGCTTTGATTCGTTCGGGGCTTTTAGCCTCCGGCTCCGAGTCAAGCCGCACCAGAAGCAGCAGGTCGTCTACAAGGCCGCTTATCCTTTCCTGCTGTTGGATGAGGCTGTTTATCGTATCTAGGTCCTCCGCTCGCTCCGGCGCAGACATTTGCGGCTCGCTCTTCATCAGTTCAAGCCCCGCGCGAATTATCGCAAGCGGCGTCTGGAACTCGTGTCCGGCGTCTATGAAGAAATCTTTTTTCAGCTCTTCAAGGCGCGCCTTTTCCGTCAGGTCAAGCAGCACTATCATCCTGCCTCTAGGCAGGCTCCGCGTCGTGGCCTCTATGCAGAATATCCCGGCCCCAGGGATGTTTATCCGTCTGCGCTGATCTTTTTCGTCAAGCATTCCGCACAGCTCGTGCGACGGAAGCGCAAGCTCCACCGAGGAGCCGCGCGCGGGCACTGCGGAAAGTCCGCATATACGCGCCGCCTCTTCGTTGATGTAACGTATTTTCTTTTCGTCGTCGAAGAGAACGACGCCTATCGGGAGCGCGCCTACAAGCTGCGAAAGCTCCTCTTTGCGCTCCTTTGCCTCCGCTATCGTGGAAAAGAGCGCGTCCTGCATTTCGTTCAGCGTGTTTGAAAGCGTCTGCGTCTCGCAGTCTCCTGTGAGCGGAAAGCGTGCTCTTTTGCCCTTCGTTATGCAAAGCGCCGCTTCGCTTAGCGCGTGCATCGGCTTTAGGATTATTTTAAGCAGCAGATAGGCGACGAGCCAAACTAAGATAAGAATGAGCGAGAAATATTTTATAAATGGAACGCTGACATTTTTAACAAGGCCGGAAAGCTTCGCTATAGGGTAAGAGGCTCTGATGACATAGGCGTCGCCCGGCGTACCGGGAACTATCACCCTGCGCGCCATATATATCTGCCATTCTCTCTGCGTTTTGCTGTAGCGCATTTCCGAGGCCGCGCCGCTTGCGAAGGCCTCTATAACTTCGCGGCGCGTGTAGTGGTTCTCCATCTGGCCCGGGTTGACCTTGCTGTCGGAGATGACGTCGCCGTTCAAGCTGATGACGGTTATACGTCCGTCTGGAAAAAGCCTGCTCCAGACCTGCGCTATTTGGTTGACGCCGGAGATGCCGTCCTTTTCTCCAGCCTCCGCCATGATGTCGAGATTGCGCGTGAGCAAGCTCTCCGTGTACTTTATAGCGTCGCGTTTTTCCGCGTGGAAGAGCAGCATCCAGGTTGTGAGGCCAATGGCCAGCACGGCGGAGGTCATGAGCAGCGCTATTTTCTTTTTAAGCGTAAGGTTTCTAAGGCTCATTTTGATTCCTCCCACGCCAGGCGATAGCCGCGGCCGCGAAGCGTTTGAGCTGCAAGCGTGGGCGTGCCTCCGTCGTCAAGCTTCTTGCGCAGCCTCGAAAGATGCACGTCTACGGTGCGCGTATCTCCCCCCGACATTCCCCATATCTTTCTGAGCAGTTCGTCGCGGGAGACGGTGTGTCCCATGCGGCGCGCAAGCGCTTCAAGGATGGAATATTCCGTTGGGCTCAAATCAAGCAGCGCGCCGCGTAAACGCGCCTCCTTCTCCGACGTGTCGAGAATGAAGTCGCCCTCCTCTATCACCTTGCGGCTGTCAGATGTGCTCTGCGCTCTGCGCAGCAGGACGCGGACGCGCGCGAGAAGTTCGTCGAGCGGAAAGGGCTTTCTCATGTAGTCGTCGGCGCCCAAGTCAAGACCCTGCACGACGTCTTCGGCCGAGCTGCGAGCCGTGAGCATCAAGATGGCGATGTGGCTCAAATCTGCATCGGACTTGACTCTGCGGCATATCTCCCAGCCGTCCATGCGCGGCAGCATGAGGTCGAGTATGACAAGGTCTGGGGCCTCCTCATAAATGAGAGAAAGCGCCGTGTCGCCGTCGTAGGCGCAGACCGTCTTGTATCCGTTGTTGCGAAGAGCGCGGCAGATGAACCCGGCCAGGCTCTCCTCGTCGTCAACTACAAGTATTTTCTGGGCCATGCCTCATTCCATCCTCTTGCGTCTGTATTCGCTGGCTTTTACGGGACGCCCCGTGTACATGTAGGCTATCCTCTCGGCCACGTTCGTCGCGTGGTCGCCGGCGCGTTCGAGCGTCTTCGCCACATTTATCAGCTTGAAGGAGGCTTCGATGCGGTCAGTTTTTTCCATCATCATCATAAGAAGCTCGCGCATTATCTGCTTTTCAAGGTCGTCTACCTCGTCGTCGAGCGGGAAGACCTTCAGCGCCTCGGCGCCGTCGTGCATATCTATGGCCCTCATTGAGATGCGCAGCATCTCTTTTATTATCTCCACCATGCGCGGTATGTCGATGAGCGGCTTTATCGGCGGCTTGCCGGCGAGCGAGAGCGTCACTTTAGCTATGTTTTCCGCGTAGTCTCCTATGCGCTCTATGTCCACCGCGATGTGCATGAGGCTGACGACTACGCGCAGATCTTCGCCAAGAGGCTGGTACCTTGCGGCAAATTCCATGCAGGATTCGTCTATGCGTTCTTCGAGCGCGTCTATGATGTCGCCCTCTTCGAGCACCGTCTTTGAAAGTTCTTCGTCTCTCGTCTTCAAAGCCCAGACGGATTTCTCAAGAGATTCAGAGGCAAGCCCGCTCATGCGGTAGACCATGCTCTTCAAAGAGGCCAGGTCCTCTTCTATTCTTTTGCGCGGATTGATCGTGTTCATCGCTGCACTCCCTCCATTAACCAAATCTGCCCGAAATGTAATCCTCTGTGCGCTTGTCGTGCGGAGAGGTGAACATTTTCGCGGTCTTGTCGTATTCAATCAGGTCGCCCAAAAGGAAAAAGGCCGTGTAGTCGGAGATTCGCGCCGCCTGCTGCATGTTGTGCGTCACTATGACCACAGTATAGTTTTTCTTGAGCTCGCTTATCAGTTCTTCTACGCGCAGCGTCGACATCGGGTCGAGCGCGCTGGTCGGCTCGTCCATCAAAAGCACGTCCGGCTGAGTGGCAATGGCTCGCGCTATGCAAAGACGCTGCTGCTGCCCGCCGGAGAGCCCCGTACCCGAGGTTTTCAGCTTGTCTTTCACCTCGTCCCAGAGCGCCGCGCCCTGAAGGCTTTTTTCGACCGTCTCGTCGAGGCGCGCCTTGTCTTTTATTCCATTGAGGCGCGGCCCGTAGGCGATGTTGTCGTATATTGACATCGGAAACGGGTTCGGCTTCTGAAAGACCATGCCGACTTTGCGCCTTAACGCTATTACGTCCGTGGCCGGCGAGAGGATGTTCTCTCCGTCTATCTCAATTATACCGTCGACGCGCGCGGTGGCAATAAAGTCGTTCATTCTGTTGAGGCAGCGCAGATAGCTGCTCTTGCCGCACCCCGACGGGCCTATGAAGGCCGTCACCATGTTTCGTCCCATGTCGAAGGTTATATCCTTCAGCACCTGATGAGCGCCGTAGAAGAGGTTGACGCCGCGCGTCTTTATCTGCGCCTCAAACGCGGCTTCGTCGCGCGCGTTCTCGCTCCATAATTTTTTGTCCTCTTTCAGTACCTTTTCAAGTTTCTTTTCAATAAAATCCATCTATCTGCCGCTCCTTTTTTCAAGCCTTGCGCGCGCTATAACTCCGACCGCGCTTGTGCTCATGACGAGCACGATGAGCACAAGAATAGCTCCGTATTCTATCGGCATTGCAGCCTCCGGGTCAGTAGCGGAGGTAGCCAGCACGTATATGTGATACGGAAGCGCCATCACCTGACTGAATACGCTGGTCGCTACATCCGGCGCGAAATAGGCCGCGCCCGTGAACATTATCGGCGCCGTCTCTCCCGCCACGCGGCCCACCGCGAGGATGGCGCCCGTTATTATCGTAGAGGCCGCCGAAGGCAGCACCACTTTTATTATCGTCTGATATTTCGTAGCGCCGAGCGCGTAGGAGGCGTCGCGGTAATCCTGCGGCACAGCGAGGAAGGCCTGTTCCGAAACTGTGACTACGAGCGGCAGAGAGAGGCACGCAAGCGTAAGTCCGGCAGAGAGCAGACAGGAGCCGAAGTTCAGAAAGATGACGAAGAGCGAGAGGCCGAAGAGTCCGAAGATGACGGACGGAACGCCCGCCAAAGAACGTATGGATATCCTCATCAGCCGGACGAACCATGTGTCTTTCGCGTATTCGGCGAAGTAAAGCCCCGTCATTATGCCTATCGGAAGGGCCGCGCCCATTGAGACGAGCACAAGCTGCACCGTGCCTATTATCGGAGTAAGTATGCCGCCGGACATCATGCCGTCTTTAGGCGGTTCCGTTAAAAACTCCCACGAGATCACTCCGGCTCCGTTTTTTACGATGAAGAAAGCAAGCGCGCCTATCACTGCGACAAGCATCAGTGCGCAGATGTAAAAGAGCAATGTGGCGAATTTGTCGCACGCCATACGAAAAAATGTACGGTTCATCTTTTTACGCCTCTTTTTTCGATATATAGGGAGAGGAGGTTTATTACAAGAGTCATGAGAAGAAGGATAAGCCCCGCGAAAAAGAGCGCGTGATAATGGATGCTGCCTACGGGCGTCTCTCCCATCTCAGCCGCTATCGTCGAGGTGAGCGGGCGTATCGGGTCTGTTAAGAGGTGCGGCACGATAGCGGCTCCCCCAGCCGCCATCAAAACGACCATCGTCTCCCCCAGCGCCCTCATTATCCCAAGCAGCACCGCCGCGGTTATTCCAGGAAGCGCGCTGGGCACGCAGACTTTCATGATGGTCTCGATGCGCGTAGCGCCCAGCGCGTAGGAGGCGTCGCGCATCTCTATCGGCACAGCGGCCAGCGCTTCGTCTGAGAGCGACGCGACTACCGGTATTATGAGGAAGCCCAGCAGTATCGAGGCGTTCAAAAGATTGAGGGAGCTTGCTATGTTCCAGTGCTCCTGCATCCACGGCGCTATCAGCATCATCCCTATGAAGCCCAGCACTATCGAAGGAAGAAAGCCGAGCATCTCAAGCATCACCTTAAAGACGTTCCTCATGCGGCGCGGCGCTATCTCCGCGGTGAATACCGCAAGAGCGAGCGCCGCAGGGATAGCGAGCAGACTTGAAAGGAGGGTGGCGGCAAGCGTGCCCGCTATTAGCGCCGCCATCCCCAGCACTGGAGGTTCTTCTGTTGGATACCACTCAGCAGAGAAAAGTATCTGAGAGAGGGGATTTGTCGCGAGCACCGGCAGACCGTTCGCCACAAGGAATCCAAGGATAAAGATGAGGATGATTATCCCGGAGACCGCCACTCCAAAGACTGCCCTGGACATTACCCTGTCCCCTCTGCCTCCGAAGGCCGGTTCTTTTATGGCAGCCGCGCCCCGCTCTTTGCTGTTCATAGAACCTCCGCCTTCCCGCCGCTACTTCTTAAGCTCGCGGAGTGATACGAAACCTGTGCCGTTTACTATCTTCTGTCCCGCGTCGCTCTGCATGAACATCATGAAGTCAAGCACTTCACCTTCCGGCCAGCCTTTTGTGAACATGTAGAGGAAGCGTGAGAGGGAATATTTTCCGTTGCGCGCCGTTACTGCCGAGGCCGTCACTCCGTCGACCTGAAGGCCTTTGACGGTCTTGTTGACGTAGCCCATGCCCTCATATCCGATGGCGTTCTTGTTTTTGCTGACGGAGGAGAGCATAGCGCCGCTTGAGGCGGCAACCTGCGCTCTAGGCGTGACGCGCGCCTTGCCGCCCTTGTCGAGGATCATTTCCTGCCATGTGCCGTAGGTGCCGGAGCTGGTGTCGCGTCCCACTACGACGATGGGCAGGTCGGGGCCGCCGACAGCTTTCCAGTTGGTCGTCTTGCCTGTGTATATATCTTTGAGCTGGGCCTGTGTGAGGCTTTTTACCGGGTTTGACTTGTGTACGATGGGGACGATGCAGTCAAGCGCGACCGCGAAGGGTACGGGGTAGACTTTCTTCGCCATGCAGCTCTGTATTTCAGAGTCTTTGATGAAGCGCGAGGCGTTTGCAATTTGGGCGCTGCCGTCGGCCAGTGATTTAAATCCGTTGCCCGTTCCTGTGCCGGATACTGAAAACTTCACTCCGGGATTTTCTTTCATGAACTGTTCCACCGCGGCCTGTCCAAACGGAAGCACCGTCGTTGAACCGTCCATAACGATTGTGGCCGCTTCGCCCATTGTCGCGGCTGCAAGGAATAGAACCGCCGTCAGAAGACCAAATAACTTTTTCATAATCAATTCCTCCTATTTATATTGTACTTAGGAGTATAGCCTTCACTGGTTAACGATGTGTTCAGTAAATGTAACAGAAATGTAACGGCGGGACTATGAGCTGTAAAAACGGCTCACAGCCTCCATAACGCCGCCCGCGATGGAAAGTGATTTATCCGAGATGGTGAAGCAGTATTCACGAAGCCCGCGCGGGTCGATGTCGCCTATCTTCATGTCTGGCGTACATTCCACGGCGGGATTTATCAGACCGCGTATCACGCCAGAGATGACGGCCTTCACAGGTTCGCCGCAGATGAAGCCGACGGTCTCTCCGGCCTCCGCGACGTCTCCGATTTTTTTAAGCGGCGTAAGCCTGCCCGCCGCAGGCGCGCGAAGAAGACGCTCTATGCCGTAACCCATGATGACGCCGGGACGCCTCGTATCGGGAATAGGCATACCGTCCGTGATGACGCGACCCAAGCTGTGCCCGCGCATCGTTTCGACGGCGAACAAAACGTCGTCCGGCGCGCGAAAGCCGGGGCCGAGGCCGATAGTAAGAGGCGCCATGTGGACAAAGGTGCCGGTGTTGCGTTTTGCCATTATCGCGTCTATCACTATCTTTGGGCGAAGGCTGGAGATAGCGCGCCCTTCGGGATCAACCAGCACGCAGACCGTGCCCGCGTCGAAATCATTTATATCTGAGATGAGGCGGCACGGCATATCCTCCACCATGCAGGAGCCGGCAAAGACCGCCTCCGAGGCGGAAACGGCGCGTCGCACCGTGGTAGGGCAGGCGGTTTCCAGCACGAGGACTGGAAGGCCCGCCTTGCGCAGCCGGTAAACTGTGCCGGTTGCCAAGTCGCCGCCGCCGCGCACGATGATGGGGACGTCGTTATCGCTCAAATTATTTTTTAAAGTTGACAATGGTGACTCCGTAACCGCCCTCGCCGGGGCCTCCTAAATTATGGTCGAGCACGTAGGGCAGACGCTTGCACAGCTCCTGCACCTCGCGGCGCAGTATGCCCTGTCCGCGTCCGTGTATGACGGTGACTGAGCCGTAGCCCGCGCAGTAGGCCTGGTCAAGGTACTGCTCAACCATCGGCATAGCCTCGTCGATGGTCATGCCGCGCACCATTATCGAGCTTGGCACTCCCGTGGGGCGCGTAACCTTTATCTGCACCGAGGGAGCCTGCATTTTTATTTTTTTGGCATTCAGCTTGAGTTTTGAGATGGGCACCTCTATCTCGGCTATGCCCGCCTGCACTCTTGCCTTTTTGCCGCGCACCTCGATGACGACGGCCTCTTTATTTGTGCCGAGTATCTGGACCGTGTCTCCCTCTTTTAGAAGATGGCCGGTCGCCGCGACGGATTCTACCGCCTCTTTTTTCTCTTCACGTTTGATGGCGGTATCCTCTATCTTGTGGAAGTGGCTGCGCTTTTTTTCAAGCTCACGCCGCGCCTCTGATTCAGCCTCCGCGCTTGCCATGTTTTTTATGAGGGCGCGCGCTGAATCTTCCGCGTTGCGCACGATGGAGACGGCTTTTTTATCAGCAAGAGCTATCAGCGTGTCGCGTTTTTCTTCCAGCGTTTTTATCTTCGTTTCGTAATCCTTTTCTAGGGCAGCCAGTTTTTTTCTTGACTTCTCCACTTCGCGCGATTCGCGTTCAAGCGCCGTGTGTTTTTCGTGCAGTTCCGTTATTAGGTCTTCCATTGATATTTCGTTGCCGCTTATGGCGCTTTCCGCGCGTTTTATGATGGAATCAGGCATTCCCAGCTTGCCCGCTATGAGCAGCGCGTTGCTGCGCCCCGGTATGCCTATCAGTATTCTGTAGGTCGGCGAGAGCGTCGCGCTGTTGAATTCCACGCTTGCCGTCTCTATCTGTTCCGTCGTCAGCGCGAATCTTTTTATCGGGTTATGGTGGGTGGTGGCGAGCACGAGCGCCTCTTTTTCGCGCAGCCAGTCAAGCAGCGCGATCCCAAGGGCCGCGCCCTCCTCCGGGTCTGTGCCGGCTCCAAGTTCGTCGAGCATGACGACGGAGCGCGAGGTCACTTTTTTTAAGATGTTCGTCACGGTGTGGATGTGCGCGCTGAAGGTCGAGAGGCTCTGTTCTATGCTCTGCTCGTCGCCTATGTCAGTGAATAGCCCTTCGATGTCGCCAAGCAGCGAGCCTTCGCCGGCCGGCACGGGCCAGCCGAGCCAGCCCAGGTAGATGCAGACTCCCGCAGTTTTCAACGCCACGGTCTTGCCGCCTGTGTTCGGCCCGGTTATTACAAGTATGCGGAATTTGCCGCCGCATTTTATCTCAATGGGGACCGATTTTTCACCAAGAAGCGGATGGCGGGCGCGCACGAACGAAAATTCCGTCTTCATCGAAAGGTCTGGCACGCGCCATTTGGAAAGCCGTGTCATCTCTGAGAGCGCGTAGAAGAGGTCTATCGTGCCAAGCACGTTTTCGGTCTCTATGATGCCCTTCTTGCGGCTGACTAATTTTATGGTAAATTCGCGGAAGATGCGTGTTTCTTCGAGCATCTCTTCGCCGTAGAGTTTGCTGTATTCGTTGTTGAGCGCCATAAGCGAGTGCGGCTCCATATAGACGCTGCTGCCGGAGCCGGAACGTTCTATGACGGAACCGGGGAACTGCGAAAGTGCGTCCTGCCGCACTAAAAAGGCGTGACGTCCGTTGCGCAGCGCAAGCACGCGTTCCTGGAGCATCGCCGAAATCGACGGGTCGTTGAGCAGCGCGTGTCCTTTGCGGCGCACCGATTCTTTCAGCCCGCGCATCTGCTGGCGAACGAGCGAAAGTTTCTCGGAGGCGTAGTCGTACAGGTGGCCGTCGTCGTCTATTACGGAAAGCATCTCCGTTTCAGCAACAAAGTCACGCATGTTGCGCAGCAGCACGGAAAATGAGGGATATTCTTCGTTTGCAGATGCAAGCGCCGCGCGCATTTTGCCGGAGAGTCCAAGCAGCGTGCGGATGGCGACAAGCTCGTCGCCCGTGAGCAGTCCGTTTTCCTCCGCGGTCTCAAGCATGAAGGCTACGGAGACGATGTTGTTGCCCCACGGAAGCTCGCCTTTGTAGCCGCGGTATTTTTCTACCTCATTGTAAAGCTGCTGGCGCATCTTAAGCTCTGAGATAGAGGCCGCGGGCTTCATGTTTTCGGCGACAAGAGCGCCTATCTCACTCCTGCACCTGCGTGAGATCATCTTTATTATCTTATTTATTTCAAGGCTTTTATAGGCCGATTCTTCTATATACATTTACTTTGGTTACCTCTGGTTTTCTATACCTCGCTACGTTCTGCCCTCGGATGGATTATA